>CAMBSR010000120.1 GCA_945870475.1 Phycisphaera mikurensis NBRC 102666 | reverse complement strand
CTCGCGGAAGCGCCGCAGGATCCGGTCCTCGCTGCGGTCGAGCAGCGACCCGAGCGGCCGCCGATCGCGGCGCGGGACGTCGGTGCGGTCGTAGATGGCGCCCACCACGCGCGGTGCGTGCTGGATGGCGCGCAGGTAGCCGTCGCGGTAGAAGCCGGCGAACCAGCCAGGCGCGTGCTCCAGCGCCTCCACGAACGTGGCGCTCGCAAGCTGCCCACGCGCGCGCAGCGCATCGTGCACCGCCACCGAGGCGCGCGAATGCCCGCACCCAACGGAGGCGCTGCAGAACACCACGTTGAGCGAAGCAAGCCCGCCCTCGAGCGCGTCACTTCGCATGCACGAGTTCCTCGGTGATCAGGTGGACCGGATGGTCGAGGTGCTCCAGGTGCTCCGGGTCCTCGGTCGCTTCCGGCTTCCAGCCGAGGTCGCGGAGCATCTTCTCGACGTCCACGATCTCCAGGCGGCCGTCGACGTGCTCCACCAGCGCGGAGGCGCGCTCGATCCAGTCACCGCAATTGGCGTAGATGAGGCCATCGGCACGGAGTTCGGCGCGCGGCTCGTGGATGTGGCCGCACACCACGCCGTCCAGGCTGCGGCGCTTGGCCTCTTCCACCAGCACTTCCTCGAACTTGCTGATGAACGTGCAGGCGCCCTTGACCTTCTTCTTGATCGCCTGCGAGAAGCTCCAGCGTCCCAGGCCCACGAGCGCCCGTGCGCCGTTCACCAGGCGGTTGAGCTCGACCAGGTGGTCGTATGCCCACGTCCCGAGCAGCGACAGCAGGCGCGAGTGCTGCACCACCAGGTCGTACTCGTCGCCGTGGCAGACAAGGAGCTGCCGACCGTCCGCCAGGCGGTGCACGGCCTGCTTGGCCACGCGGATGCCGGCGAGGTCAAGCCCGGCGTAGGGGCGGAGCGAGTCGTCGTGGTTTCCCGGAACGTAGATCACCTTGGTGCCGCGCTTGGCGAGCTTGAGGAGACGCCGCACCACCTGGTTGTGCGTGGCGGGCCAGGTCCAGCGCTGGCGCAATGCCCACATGTCCACGATGTCGCCGACGAGGTAGATCCGCTCGCACTGGATGCGCTTGAGGAATGCCGCGAATTCCTCGGCGCGTGCGCCGCGGAACCCCAGATGCACGTCTGACACGAAGACCGTTCGGTAGGTGAACACGGTGGGACCCTCCTTCTGGACTCGGCCGCAGCCCGGCCTCGCAGGCAGCGCATCCATGCACCGCCTATCCACAATGATCGGAAGCCAGCATGTGGATTCCGTTCGGCCCGGTACCGATTGAATGAAGTCTGAACATTGCGAGGGGTCGTCCCCCTTGGCCCGGCCTCAGCGCGCCATCGCGCGCTCGACCTCGTCGGCCGTTCGCGGGATGTTCGGCGTCAGCACCTCGTGGCCGGATTCGGTGACCGCCACGTCGTCCTCGATGCGGATGCCGACGGATTCCTTCGGCAGGTAGACGCCCGGCTCCACGGTGATGACGGCGCCCACCTCGAGCGGCGCGTCGGGGCTGGCATCGTGCGTTTCCAGGCCAAGGTGGTGGCCCATGCCGTGGATGAACGCGTCGCCGAGCCCGGCATCGACGATCACCTTGCGGCCCGCGGCGTCCACCTGCGCCAGCGTCACGCCCGGCTTGATGGCGGCAATGGCGGCAGCCTGCGCGCGGAGCACGATGTCGTAGAGCTCGCGCTGGCGCGGCGTGAACCTGCCGGAGACCGGCAGCGTGCGCGTGACGTCGGCGGAGTAGCCCGCGTGCTTGGCGCCGCTGTCGAGCACCACCAGCTCGCCGTCCTTCAGCACCTGGTCGTTGGCGTGGTAGTGGAGCACCGTGGCGTTGAAGCCGCCGCCCGCGATGGTGCGGAACGCCAGCTCGCGCGCGCCGTTGGTGCGGTAGGCGTGCTCCACGGCTTCCTGCAGGTCGAACTCGTTCATGCCCGCGCGCATGCCCTTCATGGCGGCGGCGAACCCGGCAGCGGTCACGCGGCCGGCCTCGCGGATGCAGGCGATCTCCGCCTGGCTCTTGGCGGCGCGCATCTTCATCAGGAGCTCGCTGCGGTCGGCCACCTGCGTGCCCGGCACGCGCTCGGCCTGCGCGCGCATGATGGCCAGGTCGGCCGAGACCGGCGATGAATACGCGGAAAGCGGCATCAGGCAGGCCAGCGAACGCGAGCGGCGCGTGGCCTCGAGCAGCAGGCGCCCAAGCATGCTCGTGCGCAGCACCGTGTCGAACCCGGTCTTGGCGCGGAGGCCGCTGCCGAGCTCGTGCCGGAAGCCGTCCCACTTCTCCACCTCGGGGTTGAGCGGCTTGAGGAGGAGCGTGGCGCGCTTGGAGGGCACCGGGTTGGACGGATCGACGAGGAGCATCGCGCCCGGCTCGTCGGTGATGCCGGTCAGGTACTCGAAGTGCGCATGCGGCTTCCACGGATGGTGGAGCGACGGATCCGCCTCGCCGGCAAGCACCAGGCCCGTCCAGCCGCCCAGCTCCGCAAGGAGACGCTCGCGGCGTTCGCGGAACTCGGCGTGCGGGATGGACGGCGTGGCGGCGGCGTTCGTCATGCCGCGCAGGGTACTGGCCTCAATGCCCGGAAGCGGGTGGCGGCGTGGGCGCATCCGCGCCCCAGACGCGATCCTGGATGATCTTGAGGAGCGCGTAGAAGACGGGCACGATCACCAGCGACAGCACCGTGGACACCGCCAGGCCCACCATCACCGTGACGCCGATCGAGCGCCGCGAATTGGCGCCGGCGCCCGAGGCAAGCACCAGCGGTGCCACGCCCAGGATGAAGCTGAACGCCGTCATCAGGATGGGCCGCAGGCGCAGGCGCGCCGCGTCCATGGCCGCCTCGACGGGCGGCTTGCCCTTCTCCGAGGCCTCCTTGGCGAACTCGACGATCAGGATGGCGTTCTTGGCGGCCAGGCCGATCAGCATCACCAGGCCGATCTGCGCGTAGACGTCGAGCGGCAGGCCCCAGAGCCGCAGGCCGCCCACCGCGCCCAGCGCCGCGAACGGCACGGCGATCACCACCAGCACCGGCAGCGTCCAGCTCTCGTACTGCGCCGCCAGGAACAGGAACACCGCCACGATCGCCAGCGTGAAGACGATGGGCGCGGCGTTGGAGGACTTCTGCTCCTGGTACGTGATGCCCGTCCACTCGTAGGTGATGCCCTGCGGCAGGACGCGCTCGCAGATCTCCTCGATGGCGCGCGTGGCCTCGCCCGAGCTGACGCCCGGCGCACCGGCGCCGTTGATGGCGATGGTGTCGGTCACGTTGTAGTGCGTGAGGTTGTCGGGTCCGGTGGTCGTGCGCTCCTGCGCGAACGCGGAGAAGGGGATCATCTCCATCCGTGCGTTGGTGACGTACAGCTTGCCCAGGTCCTCGGGCGCCATGCGGTAGCGGGCATCCGCCTGCACGTACACCTGGTAGACCTGGTTGAAGCGGTTGAACTGGTTCACGTACGCGCTGCCGAAGTTGAGCTGGAGCACCGCGAACGCGTCCGCCACCGACACGCCCAGGCGCTGGAGCTTGGCGCGGTCGATGTCGAGCCACACCGAGGGCACGTCCTTCTGGAAGAAGGTGCTGACGCCCGCCAGGCGCGCCGGATCCTTGCGCGACTCGTTCACCACTTCCATGGCTGCGGCGTAGAGGCGGTCGGTGCCCAGGCCGGCGCGGTCGATGAGCTGCATCTGGAAGCCGCCCACCGTGCCGAGGCCAGGGATCGACGGCGGGTTGAACGCGAACGCCATGCCGCCCGGCAGCGTCCAGAGGAGGGGCTGCAGCCGCTGCACGATGGCGCCGGTGGCGTGCTCCTTGCCCGGACGCTCGTCCCAGGGCTTGAGCACGGGGATGAGCACGCCGCTGTTGGACTGCGGCGCGTTCGCCAGGAAGTTGAGGCCGTTGATCTCGATGACGGTCTCGACCTCGGGCTGCTCCTCGACGATCTTGCGCGCCTCGGCGGCCAGCGCGTTGGTGCGCTCGAGCGGCGTGCCCGGCGGCAGCTGGTATGCCACGAAGAAGTAGCCGTTGTCCTCGTCGGGGACGAACGCCGTCGGGGCCTTCATCACCAGGATGAGCGATCCCGCCACCGCGGCGACGAAGATCATCCCCGCCACCAGCCAGCGCCTGATGAGCCAGCCCACGAGTGACTCGTACGCGCGCTCGGTGCGGCCGAAGCCACGGTTGAAGACGCCGAAGGGACCGGTCTCGGCCATCTTGCGCGGGCGCAGGAAGATGGCGGCGAGCGCCGGGCTCAGCGTGAGCGAGTTGATGCCCGACAGCACCACCGAGATGGCGATGGTCATGGCGAACTGGTTGTAGAGCTGGCCGGTGACGCCCGGCATCAGCGCCGCGGGCACGAACACCGCCACCAGCGAGAGCGTGGTGGCCACGATCGGACCGGCCACTTCCTTCATGGCGGAACTGGCCGCCTTGTACGGGTCGGTCTCGCCGTGCTCGAACTTGCGCTCCACGTTCTCCACCACCACGATCGCGTCGTCCACCACGATGCCGATGGCGAGCACCAGGCCGAGCAGGGTGAGCGTGTTGATGGAGAAGCCGAACGCCAGCATCACCGCGAACGTGCCGATGATGGACACCGGGATCGCCACCATCGGGATCAGCGTGGTCCGGAAGCTCTGCAGGAACACGTAGATGATGATGAGCACCAGGAGCGCGGCCTCCCAGAACGTGGAGACCACCTCCTCGATCGACGCGCGCACGAAGCGCGTGGTGTCGTAGTTGATGCGGTACTCGATGTCCTCCGGGAAGTCCTTGCGCAGGTTCTCCATCGCCGCCTGCACGCCCTTGGCGATCTCGAACGCGTTGGAGCCGGGCAGCTGGAAGACGCCGAGCAGGCCGCTCGCCTCGCCGTCCTGCTTGCCCACCGACGAGTAGCTGGCGGCGCCGAGCTCGACGCGCGCCACGTCCTTCAGGAGGACGGTGCCCGCGTCGCCGCTGCGCACCACGATCTCCTCGAATTCCTTGGCCTGCGTGAGGCGGCCGAGCGCGTTCACCTGCATGGTGAAGCCGGGCACGGCGGCATACGGGGCCGCGCCGGCCTGTCCGCCCACTGCCTGGCGGTTCTGCTCGTCGATGGCGCGGTAGACCTCCTGCGGCGTGATGCCCTGCGAGGCAAGCTTCTGCGTGTCCAGCCAGATGCGCATCGAGTACTGGCGGAGGCCGAAGTTCGAGACCTGCGCCACGCCCGGGATGCGCTGCAGCGTCTGCACGATGGCGATGTCCGCGTAGTTGGCCAGGAAGTCCGCGTCGTAGGTGCCCCGGGGGGAGCGAAGCCCCACCACCTGCACGAAGTCCGTTGACTGCTTGCGCACCGAGATGCCCTGGCGCTGCACTTCGGGCGGCAGCGAGGGGATGGCGGTCTGCGCGTAGTTCTGCACGTCCACCGTGCCGATGGAGAGGTCGTAGCCGACGTCGAACGTGACGGTGATCACGGCGTTGCCGCCGTTCACCGAGTTGCTCGACATGTAGATCATGCCGGGCACGCCGTTGATCTGGCGCTCGAGGAGGCGCGTCACCACGTCCGACGTGGTGGTGGCGGAGGCGCCGGGGTAGAAGGCCGACACCTGCACCGTGGGCGGCGTGATGGGCGGGAACTGCGAGACCGGCAGGATGGTCATCGACAGGCCGCCGGCGATCACCATGAGCAGGGCGAGCACCGTGGCGAAGATGGGCCGACGGATGAAGAAGTCGATCATGGCGCGGCCTTCGCGGCTTCCTCAGGCTTCGCCGGCGGCGCACCCGGCGCACCCGACGCGCCGGCACCCGCCGCGGCAGCCTTCATGGCGCCGAGCATGACTTCCGGCGGCATGGTCTGCCCGCCCTCGTGGAGCTTCTGGAGGCCCTCGACAACCACGACGTCGTCGGCGGTGATGCCCTCGGTGATCACGATGCCGGCCCCGCCGCGCGGGCCGGGCTTCACCACCTTCTGGTGCGCCTTGCCCTGCGCGTCCACGGTCCACAGCGTGGCCGCGGCCGTCTGGTAGACGAGCGCCGCCTCGGGGACCGAGAGCGCGCCGACCAGCTCCTGCACCTTGAGGTGCACGTTGACGTACGCGCCCGGCACCATCATGCGGTCGGGGTTCGGTACCTCGATGCGGGTACGGATGGTGCTGGTGGCGCGGTTGACCGTGTTGTCCACGAAGACCACCTTGCCGTTGCGCGACCATTCGCCTTGTGGCAGCGCGGCCGTGGTGGACGCATCGCCGTCCTTCTGCATGCGGCGCAGCGCGGGGAGGTCGCCCTGCACCGGCTCGAACTCCACCCACAGCGGGTCAAGCTGGCGGATGGTGACCAGGAGGTCCTTGCCCGAGACGTTGGTGCCGGCGTAGATGTTCGTCGCGCTGGCGCGGCCGGTCACGGGACTGGTGATGCGCGTGAACGAGAGGTTGAGGTTCGCCTCGTCGAGCGCGGCGCGCTTGGCGTCGAGCATGGCCTCCGCGGAGCGCTGGTTCGCCAGCATCTGGTCGAACGCCTGCTGCGAGATGGCGGACACCTCCACCAGCGGGCGGTTGCGGGTCACCATGTCGCGGTAGTTGCGGAGGTCCGCCTCCACCACGGCAATGTCCGCCTTCGCCTTCTCCACTGTCACCTGGTAGGGGCGCGGGTCGATGGAGTAGAGGAGCTGCCCCTCCGCGACCTGCTGGCCGTTCTCGAAGCCCTGGGAATCGATCCAGCCGCTGGCGCGCGGGAACACATCCACCGTGCGGACGCTCATGGTGAGGCCAGGGTAGTCGCGATACACCGGCACGTCGCTGACGGTGGGCTTCACGGTGCGCACCGGCGCGGGCGGCATGCCGGCGGGTGCATCGGGCGCGCGCGAGCATCCGGCGGTCAGCGTGATGGCCGGGAGCGC
>CAMBSR010000119.1 GCA_945870475.1 Phycisphaera mikurensis NBRC 102666 | reverse complement strand
TCGATCTCGTCCAGGAAGATGATGCACGGCGAATTCTCCTTCGCCTGCTTGAAGAGGTCGCGCACGCGGCTGGCGCCGACGCCCACGAACATCTCCACGAAGTCCGAGCCGGAGATCGAGAAGAACGGCACGTCCGCCTCGCCGGCGATGGCCTTGGCCAGCAGGGTCTTGCCGCATCCGGGCGGTCCTTCGAGCAGCACGCCGCGCGGGATGCGCCCGCCGAGCTTCTGGAAGCGCTTGGGGTTCTTGAGGAACTCGACGAGTTCCGTCACCTCCTCCTTGGCCTCGTCGATGCCGGCGACGTCGGAGAACGTGACGTTCACGCTCTCCTTGGTCTGCACGCGGTGGCGGCTCTTGCCGAAGCTGCCGAGCATGCCGCCCGGTCCGCCGCCCGCGCCGCGCATGGAGCGCGACAGGAAGAAGATCAGGCCTCCGAAGAGCAGCAGCGGCCCGATGATCGTGATGAAGATCTGGCCGATCACGGAGCTGCCGACGTTGACCTCGTAGTCGATTCCCTCCTTGCGGAGCTCGGCGTAGACGGTGTCCATCGCACGCGGATCCAGGAGGACGGTGACCGTGGTGGCATTCTTGGCGTCGTCGGCAACGCCGGGAAGGCTGCCCGGCTTCAGCTTGGCGAGCGCCTGGCTGTCATTGATCTCGATCTTGCCGACGATCTTGCTCTCCTTGGCGTACGTGATCAGCTGCGGCCACGAGATCCTCATCCCCGGCGTGGCGCTCGAGGTGAGCACCATGTAGATGAGCGCACCGAGCGCGGCCAGCATCACCCACGTGAGGACGCCGCCGCCTCGCTTGGGGGCGGGGATCTGCGGGCCGCCGCGACCCTCGGGCCGCTTTTCACCGCCGCGGGGGGCCTCGTCGGCGAATTGGATGGCAGTCAGGTCGGGGAGTCGATGGGCGTCGTGTTGCATGGATGTGCCTGAACGGTATGCAGGATCGGCCGGAACGGGATGATTCACCAGTTTCCCTGCAGGTTTGCCACCACATCGGTGGCCAGGTTCTGCACCACCGCGATGCGGCCGATCTCGGTCGGCTCGGCGGAGGGGCGGCTGGGAACGAACAGGGCGCTGGCCTTGAAGCCGTTGCGGGCGACGATGACCTTGCCGGTCCGCTGGTCGACCCATTCCCAGTCGATGGTGACTTCGTAGAGCACTTCCTCGCTCAGGCCGGTGCCTCGGCTCTTGGAGAGCTCGCGCAGCTGGCGCTTGCGGACGGTGCCGCGGAGCAGGGTGTCGGCGCGCGCGTCGGAGGAGATGGAGTACGGCGTGACCGCCTGCACTTCCTTGATGATGGCCTCGGTGAGTTCACCGTTGAGCGGCCGGTCGAGCGTCTCGTTCTTGAAGAGGTTGACGGCCACCGAGCGGTACTGCTTGGGGAACCGGCTGCGCATCGAGTAGCCGTCGCCCTCGCCGGCAGTGGGCGTGGAATCGCAACCGGCCATGAGCGCGACGCACGCGGCGAGCGAAACGACGAAGAGACGCAGGGAGGTGTTCATGGGGTGGTGGGCGCGGGAGCAGGGGCCGGGGCAGGTGCGGGAGCGGGCGCCGCGTCCGGCGCCGCTGCCGGCGCGGCCTCCGGCGTCACCGTGATGGACTCGTCCATCGTGACCTCGCCCTCGGCCTTCGTCTCCTCGCCCGGGCCCTTGGTGGCCGCGGCGCGTGCGCCCTGCAGCAGCTGCGTGCGGATGGCGGCGTAGTCCGGCGCGGTCTTGCGGATGGATTCGGGCAGCGTCGCCAGCACCTGGTCCACGGCGCGAAGCGCCTGGATCGCGGCCACCGAGCGCGGGTACCTCTTCACCAGCGCGCGGATCTCGCGCTCGGCGCTGATGGGATCGCCGGTCTGCCAGTACCAGTTGGCCGTGGTCAGGCGCTTGTCGGCTTCGCTCTCGTAGATGCGCAGCAGGATGGCTTCGGCACCGATCTGCTTGGCGAGCTGCGGCTCGGTGGCCTGCAGTGCACGCAGCTTGCTGGAGGCTTCCAGCAGTCCCTTGTCATCGAACTCCGGGCCGCGGTAGCCCGAGCAGTGCGAGGCGATCAGGCGCAGGCGCGCCTTGTCCGCCTGCGTGGAGCGCGGGTAGTTCTGCACGAAGAGGTCGTACGCATCCGCTGCCAGGGACATGTCGCGGCGGTCGTAGTAGAAGTCGGCGAGCGCCATGCCCGCCTTCTCGGCGAGCGCGCTGCCGGGCAGGCGCTCCTGGATGCGGATCAGGATTTCCTGCGCATCGTCATCGGTGTTCACCCAGCGGAACGTGCCCCAGAACTTCCGCTTGAGGCCGGCCGCGTACATGCGCGAGATCTCGAACTCGCGCTCGAGCGCCGGGATGAAGGCCGCGCTGTACGCATACCGGCGGGCAACCTCTTCCAGGTCGAAGAGTGCGTCGTACTCCTCCTGCAGCGCAAGCTTGGCGTCGGCGCGTGCAAGGAGCGCTTCGGGGCGGAGCGGGTCGGTGGGGAAGCGCTCGAGCCACGCGTCCATCAGCGCCAGCGTGCGCTTGGGCTCGCCCTTGGCGAGGGCCAGCTTGGCCATCTGCAGGACCGACGCCGGGGTGCCCGGTTCCGGCGCGTCCAGCTGCTTCCAGCGGTCGTTCTCGTCGAGCTTGAACTCCTGCTGTGCCAACGCGCCCGCGGTGAGCGCGGAGGCAAGAATGGCGGCAACGCAGGCAAGCGAACGCATGGCCGGATGGTAGTCGTTTCCGGACCTCCGCTGTCCCCGTACGCTTGCGCCCGATGCGCGTGGCCGTGGTTGCGAATCCCTCGTCTGGACGCGGAAAGTCGCTGATAGCGGCCGACCGCATCTGCGTGGCCCTTGCGGCCCGCGGCATGGTGCCGGTGCGGATTCCGCTCGATGCCGCGCCCGAGGACTTCGAAGCCAGCTGCCTGGGTGCGCGCGCCGTGGTCGTGGTGGGCGGCGATGGAACCGTGCGATCCATGGCTTCGCGGCTGGCGGGTCGGCCGGTTCCGCTGGCCATCGTTCCCACCGGAACGGAGAACCTGGCGGCGCGGGAGTTCGGGTTCCGGTGTTCGGCCAAGGCGCTTGCCCGGGGCATTGCCGAGGGGCGCAGCCGGGCCGTGGACCTGGGCATCGTGCAGCGCCCGGGCCTGGCCGATCACGCATTCCTGATCATGGCGTCGGTGGGGTTCGATGCAGACGTGGTGGCGCTCCTGGCCCAGACGCGGCGCGGGCCGATCGGCCACCTCTCGTACCTGCGGCCCGTCCTTTCGCTCCTGCGCGGATGGGTGCCGCCCCGGTTCCTGCTGGAGGCGGGGGAAGGTGCTGTCCTGGAGGGGGCTGGCCAACTGGTGATTGCCAACGCGCGTCGGTACGCCCTCGGGATCAATCCGGCGCGGCTTGCCGATCCGGCGGACGGGCTGCTGGACGCGGTGGTGCTGCCGGCGCAGGGCTCCTTCGACATCCTCTGCTGGGCCGTCCGCCTCCTCCTGACCCGTGGACCGCTGCGCCAGTGCCCGGCCGAGCGGGCGTCGGCCTGGCAGGTTCGGCTGGAAACCCCCGCCCACGTGCAGGCGGATGGGGACCCGCTCCCCGGCGGTCCGGCAGGGGAGTTCCGGGTGGAACTCCGACCGGGCGCCCTCCAGCTGGTCGACATGCGCCCGGCCTGACCCGCAGTTCCTGCGCACAATCTGCAGGAATTGCCGATCGGGGGCCGATAGCACGGGTGGAGCCATGGATGGCCACACTCGGAATTCCTGATCGCATCTTCCTTGCCAAGGTCGCAGCGCGCCGTCGAGCGGTGCGCGCGCGTGTCATTGCCGCCGCCGCGACGTTGCTGGTGGCGTGGTGCGCGCGTTCCGCGATGGCAATGCCGGTGGAGCCATGCGCTCCGCAGCAAGCCACATCGGAACGGCAGCCGCTTGGCGCTGCGCCGGCGGCATCGAGCGCATCGGGCGGCATCGGCGAGGCAGTGCGCGTGGCGGGTGCGTTGGTCGTGGTGGTGGGGCTTGCCTTCGCCGCCAAGTGGTGGCTGCGGCGCACGGGCCTCGCCGCACGCGTGCAGGGCGGGACGTTCGAAGTGATTGCGCGGCAGCCGGTGGGTCGTGGCCAGCACGTGCTGGTGGCACGCTTCGGGCCGCGGCTCCTCTGCGTGCAGCAGACACGCGATGGTTTGCGAACGCTTTCGGAACTGACCGATCCGGCGGAGGTGGCTGCAGCGCTGGCGCAGGCGCGCGGCGATGCGCCGGCGGCCGGCAGCGAGCGAACCGTTGACCTTCGACGGAAGGACGCAGCCTCATGAGCGGCACTGCACTGGTTGTCGCGGATAACGGCATCGACCCGGTCTCGATCATGGCCGGTGCGGCCAACGCGCTGCCTGCGGGCGTGGGATTCAAGGGCGCAGTCGATCTCCTGGTGCTGCTGACGGTGCTTTCGCTGGCGCCGGCCATCCTGATGCTCTGCACGTGCTTCACGCGCGTGGTCGTGGTGCTTGGCCTCCTGCGCCAGGCCGTGGGTGCGCAGGCCATGCCGCCGACGCAGGTGATCGTGGGGCTTTCGCTCCTCATCACGGTCGCTGCCATGGCGCCCACCTTCGAGCGCGCATGGGAGGCGGGCGTGAAGCCGTACATGGACGGCACCACCAAGAGCCCGGAGGAAGCGTGGGGCGCCACGCGCCAGCCGCTGCGCGACTTCATGTTCGCGCAGATCGATGCCTGCGGCAACTGGAACACCGTCTACATGCTGCTTGGGCACCGCGGCGTAAACGTGAGCGATCCATCGCGCCTCACGCGCGCGGACGTGGACATGGCGACGCTGGTGCCGGCCTTCGTCCTGAGCGAACTGAAGACCGCGTTCCTGATCGGCTTCCGCATCTTCCTGCCGTTCGTGGTGGTGGACCTCGTGGTGGCCGGCATCCTGGTGAGCCTCGGGATGTTCATGGTGCCGCCGTCGATGGTGTCCATGCCGTTCAAGCTTCTCCTCTTCGTGCTTGCCGATGGATGGACCCTGGTGGCGGGTTCGCTCCTGGCGGGCGTGGCGGCGGTGACCTGACATGGAAGCCGCACCCATCGATCTCGTGCAGTCCGCGCTCCTCACCGCACTGGTGGTGGCGACGCCCATCCTGGTGGTGGCGTTGGTGGTCGGACTGGTGACCGCGCTGGTGCAGGCAGCCACGCAGGTGCAGGACCAGGCCGTCTCGGTGGTGCCGAAGCTCCTGGCGTGCGGGCTGGCGCTTCTGCTTCTCGCGGGATGGATGGTCTCCAAGCTGGTGACCTTCGCGCAGGCCATGTTCATGGGGGGCGCGTGATGGACTCGCTTGCCACGCTTGCGCCGCTCGCGCTTGCCACGTGCCGGGTGGCTGGCGTGGCAACGTTCGCGCCCGTGGTGGCGGCCTCCGCCGTGCCGGCGCGCATGCGCGTGGCGATTGCGGCGGTGATCGCGGCGGCCGCGCTGCCGGCCATCGGCGCATCGGGTCTGCCGGCCGCGGCGCTCGAAGAGCCATGGCGGTTGCTGCCGGCCGCGGTGGTGGAATTTGCGCTCGGCTCGGTGATCGGCGTGCTGGCCATGCTGCCGGTGGCGGCGTTCCGCACCGCGGGTGCGCTGGCGGGCATGCAGGCCGGTCTTGGTTTCGGACAGCTCTACGACGCATCCACCGGCGAGGAGGATGGCGGCGACGCGCTCGAGCAGCTGCTTGCGATCCTTGGCGCGGCATGCTTCGTGTGGGCCGGTGGGCTTGATGCGGTGGCGCTCTCCGCGCTGCGCAGCTTCGATTACGTGGCGCTCGGTGCGTGGAGCCCGGGCATCGGCATCGTGGGCACGGTGACGGGTGCGGCGGTGGCGGCCAGCGAGCTGGCGTTCCGCGTGGCGCTGCCGGTGACCGCGGTGCTCGTGGCGGAAGCGATGGTCTCCGGCTTCATCGCGCGGAGCGTGCCGGGTGTTTCGCCGCTCGCGTTCGGTTTCCCGGTGCGATTCGCGGTGGCGCTGCTTGCGCTCCTTGCCGGCGCGGCGGCCATGCAGTCGGCCATGAACGGTGCCGTGGCGGACATGCTCAATTCGATGCACGCCGCCATGAAGGGCGGTGCCGCATGAGCGAGGAACGGCAGAACCAGTCCGGCGAGCGTCGGCTCGAGCGGATCCGTGCCGAGCACGGGATGCCGGTGCGTCGTGCGCCGATCGCGGTGGGTGCGCTCGTGGGGGGCGCACTCGGCGCGTGGATGGCGGGCGTGCCCGCGCAGCTCCTGGTGACTGTGCGGGAGGGCATCGCGGCATCGGCATCGGTGGCGGCGCTCGATGGCGCGGGCTCGGTGCGTTCGCTCATCCTGCAGGTGGCCGCCTCAGCGTGGCCAGCGCTGGCAGGCGGATGCGCCGGCGCCATGGCAGGTGCGCTGCTCCAGACCGGCTTCCGCATCCGGTCGTCGATCGGCGGCACGTGGCGCGTGCGCATGCCGGAACTCGGCGCTGCGGGTGGCGGCGTGGCGCGGATGGCATGGGCCGTGGTGCTGATGGCGGCAGGTGCATGGTCGCTCGCCGTGCAGTGGCCGCACGTGGCGCAGCTTCCGGCCATGCCGATCGACCGCGCGGTGGAATCGGCGGGCCGCATCACGCTCGATGCGGTGCTTGCCGCGCTCGGTGCGGGCATCGTGTTCGCGCTTGCCGACGTGGCCATTGCCCGTTGGCGTTGGGAGCGATCGACGCGCATGAGCGATGCGGAGGCGCGCGAGGAGCGGCGCCGTGCTGATGGTGATCCGGAGGCGAAGTCGCGGCGCATGGCCGCGGCGCGTCGCACGGCGGCGGGCCTTGCCCGCGGAAAGGACCTGCGTGGACAGGCTGCTTGACCGTTCGTTGGCGTTCGTCTCGGAGTATCGCGCACTGGCGTTGCCGGCAGCGATGCTCGGGCTTGTCCTCGTGCTGGTGGTGCCGCTGTCGCCCGTGGCGATGGACGTCCTGGTGACCCTCAACTTCGCG
>CAMBSR010000118.1 GCA_945870475.1 Phycisphaera mikurensis NBRC 102666 | reverse complement strand
CACCTCCGGCATGTCGATCGATGCAAGGAGCGCCTCCAGCTCCGCGGCCGCAGGCAGCGCCGCGCGCTCCCACCACGCGCTGCCCGCCGCACGTGCCACCTCGGCCGCGGCCTCGGGCTGCTCCTGCGCAAAGAGCGAGACGAACGCGTCGCCCGGGCGCTGGCCCGCGCGGATTCCCGCCTTGCTCTGCACGTAGTGCGCGAACGAGCCGTGCCAGTCCACGTGGTTGGCCGCCAGGTTGGTGAGCACCGAGACGCGCGGTGCCCACGCCGGCAGGCCGGCCATCGCCGCGCCCTCGGAAAGCCACCAGAGCATGGCGCTCGAGAGTTCGAGCACCGTCCACTCGCCGGGCTCGCCGGGCGAACCCAGGAGCGAGCCGCCGATGTTCCCGCCCAGCCGCGCCTTGCGCCCGTCTCCCGCGAGAACGAGCGCAATCATGCTCGACGTGCTGCTCTTGCCGGCGCTGCCCGTGACGCCGAGCGTGCGCTCGCGGTCGAGGCCGTCGATCGCCAGGCGGATCTCGGTGGTGACAGGGGTTCCCGCCGCAGTGGCCGCGCGCAGGAAGCGGTTGTCCCAGGGCAGCGGCACCGCGGGGTTCGCCACCACCAGGTCGGCGTCGGCGAAGTCCTGCTCCTCGTGCGCGCCCAGCCGCAGCGAGACCGCGCCGGAGGCCACGTGCGCCTCGAGCTCCGCCAGCGGCTTCGTGAGTTTCTCCGCGGGATCGCGGTCGGTGAGCAGCACGCGCGCGCCGCGCTCCACCAGCCAGCGCGTGACCCCCAGCCCGCCGCCGAACTGCCCGAGCCCCATCACCGTCACCTTCGCGCCGTTCAGCGTGCGTGGATATGGCTTCATCGTCTGCGTCCGTGCTTCGTTCGCGCGCCGTTCCGTGGCGCGCATGCCGTGGCGTGCGCGTTCAGCGCGTGGGCGTGATCGAGGGCGAGGCCGGCAGCGGCGCCAGCAGGCCCATCAGGTCGTCGGCGTAGCTCGTGAGCGTGCGGCGGTCCGTGATCGGGCCGTACGCATCGCCGCGGATGAACTGGCGGACGATGCGGTCGTCCTCCGGCAGCATCGCGGCCTCTTCCTTGGTGGTGGTGCGGATGCGTTCGTATTCCTCGCGCTTGGCGATCTTGAGGCAGCGGCCCTTGTCGAGCATCACCATGCGGTCGGCGATGGTGAAGGCGCTGTCCATCTCGTGCGTGACCACCACGCTGGTGACGCCGAGCTTCTTGGTGAGCGTCAGGATCAGCTGGTCGATCTCGGCGCTCGTCACCGGGTCGAGGCCCGCGCTTGGCTCGTCGTAGAAGATGATCTCCGGGTCGAGTGCCAGCGCGCGCGCCAGGCCGGCGCGCTTCTTCATGCCGCCCGAGATCTGCGCGGGGAACTTGTCGGCGTGCTCGCGCAGGCCCACGGCCTCGAGCTTCATCTTCACCTGCAGGTCGATGAGGTCCTCGGGCAGGTTGGTGAGTTCGCGCATCGGCAGCGCCACGTTCTCCGCGATCGACATCGACTGGTAGAGCGCCGCGCTCTGGAACAGGATGCCGAAGCGGCGCCGCAGCGCGTCAAGCTCGGTCTCGCCTGCCACCGCGATGTCCTCGCCGAAGAGCCGGATCTTCCCGCGCGTGGGCGTGATGGCGCCGATCATGAGGCGCAGGAGCGTGCTCTTGCCGCAGCCGGAGCCGCCCATGATGACCAGCGTCTCGCCGCGGCGGACCTTGAGGTCCAGCCCCGCCAGCACGGTCTGCGGGCCGAACTGCATGAGGAGGTCGTCGACCTCGATCACGGTCTCGTGATCAGGGGCGCTCGGCGCTGCGGTCGGTTGGCTTGGGGGTGTCGGGACGTTCATCTTCAGGGAACACGATACGCGTTCCGTCGGGAAGGCTGAACGTGAAGGATCGGACCAGGATCGCGGCCACCGCGCCCACGCCCGCGGGGCGGTCGAAGATGACCTCCACGGGCACACGGGAGACTTGCCCGTCCTTGCTGACCGTGGCCACGTAGGCGGCGCGCATGTCGCGATCCGTCTTCGGGGTTCCCGGGTCGGTGGGCGCCTTGGTGTCCATCTCCACGGATTCCAGCGTGCCGAGCCGCGCGCGCAGGGGGGCCGTCCAGGCAGCCAGCTGCGCTTCCGTCGCTTCGCTCCCGGGCCGGGTCATCTGCATGCGGAATCGTTCCGTGTCGCCGGCCCACGCCGCCTCGAGCGCCGCCGCGGGGCGGCCGGCCACCTCCATGAAGGACCGGTACATCACGTACGCCGAGCTCGCCATCAGCGCGCTCGCCACCAGCCCGAGGCCAATGCCGCCCCATGCCAGCCCGCGCCCGCGCAGGCCCGGGTTGCCGCGCATGCGGATGAGCGCCACCACGCCCAGGAGCGGCGCGAGCAGGCTGCCGACGGGCAGCACCGACAGCACGAGCGACGCCATCGCCATGCGGCTCCAGCGGGCGGGCGGTGCGGGGGCGTCGTTCGGATCGAGGACGGCGTCGATGTTCATGGCTTGGTGGCCTCGGTGGCGGGTGCGGGCGCAGCAGGGGTGCCTGGCGTCTCGGTTGCCGGCAGCGTCTGGCGCACTCCGGCAAGTTCCACCGTCAGCAGGCGCAGGCGCAGCACGGGTGGAACGGTTCCCGGCACGGTGGCGAAGGTGGCCGTGCCGAACACGGTGCCGCGTTCGCCGTTGGCATTGAACGCCGTGGTGATGGTCGGTTCTGCCAGGCCCTGCACGGTGCGGTTGGTGATGGACACCTGTCGCAGTGCGCCCATCTGCGCGGCCACGGCGGTTGCGAACGCCGCGCGCTCGGCCTCATCCGGCGCGTGCGTCGCATCTTCCCAGACGAGGGCATCGGCAGCGGGTGTCGCCGCGGCATCGGCGGCAGCCGCCTCGGGGGAGCGCAGTCCCTCTTCGATCGCGGCAGTCGCCTGCGATTCCATCGAATCGATCACCGTGGTCTGCAGGTCGCCCAGGAACCAGAGCTCTCCCAGCAGGATCGCGGTGGCGATGCCCATGCCGGCGAACGCCAACCCGGCGCCGCGCCGTTCCTCGGTACGTCCATCGGCCGTCTGCCGCTTCATCCGATGCAGCGCCACGCCGCCCAGCACGATCGCCACCAGTGCCGTCAATGGGCACCAGCCCAGCACCAGCGCCGTCAGGAGCGATGCGAGCGCGAGCGGCTCCAGTCGCCTGCGTGTGCCTGGATGCCGTCTCGGTGCGTTGGCGGGTGCGGGATCCTGCATCGGGGCAGGGAGGGTAGTCCACTCAGCCCCAGAGCGAGATCGTGATTCCGAGGTCCGCGCCGTTGGTGACGCCGTTGCGGTCGATGTCGGTGATGCCGGTTCCGCCCCAGTTCTGGAGCAGTCGGCCCAGGTCCGCGCCGTCCACCACGCCGTTGCAGTCGAAATCGCCCATGCGGCACGGATCGGCAGGCACCTTGGTGGCGCCGAAGATGGTGCCGCCGGTCTTGAACATCCCGAGCGCTGCCTGGCCCGTGGTGGGGCCCGTCGTGGCGTCGAACCAGAAGTTGTAGAGCGTGGCCCAGCGCAGCGCGTTGGCGTTCGGGTTCTGCGCGAAGGTCTGCGTGCACTTCCACTTCACCTGCCCGGGCGCCACGGCGATGTTCCAGTCGGTGCCGCTGTAGGGCTCGCCCGAGTGGTAGGTCACGTCCTTGAAGCCGGCGTTGGTCACCGTCACGTTGTAGGGGACGTTGATGGTCACCGAGTCCGCGGCGGCGTCGGAATTCATGTTGTAGACGGCGATCTCGTAGTGCCAGGTGCCGTCCTGGTTCTGCGTGGCGTTGCTGCCCACCAGGTAGCGTCCGTCCGGCGCATCGGTCTGGTTGACGACCGCCGTCTGCGAGACAGCGGGCCAGTAGTAGATGGCCGGGCGCTGCAGGTACGTGGAACCCGCGAGCGAGATGTTGTACGCACCGCCCGAAAGCGTGCCCACCGTGAACTGCCGGTAGCTCGCGTTGTTGTTGTCGTTGCCGAAGGCGGCGTCCTGCGGGTGCACGTACTGGCACTCGGCCAGGTAGATGGCTCCCGCATTGAGCGACGGGTTCAGGTCCTCGCCCTTGATCTGGACGCGGCGTCCGATGGTGCCCTGGCCCGAGGGGATGCTCGGCCACGTGGTGGAGCCGGTGGCCGGGAAGGCGCCGGTCGAGGGGTTCACCTCGTAGCGCGGGCCAAGGTCGCCCTGCGAGCCGTTCAGGCTTGCGGTGTACGGATCGCTGCATCCGATGCCGAGGAGGCTCGGGCAGCCGCTGCCCGCCGGCGCGCACGTGCCGCAGAGGTTCTCCTGCAGCGCACAGAAGCCGTGCTTCATCCAGCCCACGCCGATCTGCTCGATGCGGCCGTTCTTGATGCGGTACGCGTTCTGCGGGATCACCGGGTGGTTGCTGGTGCCGGCATACCAGTCAAGCTCCTGCGTGCCCAGGTTGCAGCTGGTGGAACCGAACGCGTAGGCCATGATCACGGTGCCGTTCACGGTGTTGGCGCCGTACTTCGTGACGTCCGGGATGGAGCCCACGATCACGTCGGGCCCGGCCTGCATGGTGCTGGTGCCGCCTTCGCCGGGCAGGGCCGTGGCGGGCATCTGCCCGACGGCAAGTGCGAGTCCGGCGGTGGCGAGCGAGGCAACGAGGATGCGGGGGGTCATGTCGGTGGGTTTCCGTTGGAGGAGTGTCGCGTGGATCGCGATGGCGTGTTCGCCGCAAAAGCGCCGTCGCCCGGCAGCGCGCCGGGCGACGGGATGAGTCGCATCAGTACCGGCTCAGATGCCGGTTCCCCACTGGGACAGCTGGATGCCGAGATCGGCACCGTTGACCACGCCGTTGCCGTCGAGGTCCGCGGCGCACGGGGCGCTGCAGTTGCCCCACGCTGCAAGGACGCCGCCCAGGTCAGCGCCGTCCACGATGCCGTTGCAGTCGAGGTCGCCCGCGCGGCAGGGGTTGCTCGGCACCTTCATCGAGACCGCGGTGCTGCCCGCGACCTTGAAGTGGCCGATCGAGCCGTTGCCCGTGGCCGCAGGCACCGACGCGTCGAACCAGAAGTTGTAGAGCGACGACCAGCGGAGCGCGTTGGCCCTCGGGTTCTGGGCGAAGGTCTGCGTGCACTGCCACTTGGCCTGGCCGCCGGATGCAGAGAACGTCCAGTCGGTGCCGTCGTACGCCTCGCCCGAGTGGTAGGCGATGTCCTTGAAGCCGGCGTTCGTGATCGTCACGTTCGCCGGGAGCGGCACCGAGAAGCTTGCGCCCGCACGGTCCGAGTTCAGGTTGTGGACCGCGTACTCGTAGCGGTAGGTGCCGTTGCCGTTGTTCGACACGTTGCACGCCACGATGTAGCGGCCGTCGGCCGCGTCGACCGCGGTGATCGTGGCGGTGGGCACCACCGTCGTGTAGTGGTAGATCGCGGGCTTCTGCTGGAACGTCTGGCCGGTCAGCGTGATGCCGTAGTTCGCGTTGACCGTGAACAGGCGGTAGCTGGCGTTGTTGTTGTCGTTGTTGTTCGACGCGTCCTCCGGATGCACGTACTGGCACTCGGCGAGGTACACGGCGCCGGTGTTCAGCGTCGGATTCAGGTCGTCCTGCCTGATCTGGAGGCGACGGGCCATCGAGCCGCCGTTCGAGGAGACCGCGGGCCACGTGGCCGTCTCCGTGCCGGTGTCTGCCGGGAAGACGCCGGTGGTAGGGTTCACCTTCGAGCGGGGGCCAAGGCTTGACTGCGTGCCATTGAGGCTCGCGGTGTACGGATCGCTGCAGCCGATCCCGAGCAGGCTCGGACAGCCGCTGCCTGCGGGGGTGCAGGTTCCGCAGAGGGTCTGCTGCAGCGCGCAGAAGCCGTACTTCATCCAGCTCATGCCGATCTGCTCGATGCGGCCGTTCTTGATCCGATACGCGTTCTGCGGGATGACGGGGTGGTTCGCGGAGTTCGCGAACCAGCCGAGCTGCGAGGTGCCGATGTTGCAGCTGTCGGAGCCGAAGGCATAGGCACGCATCGCGACGCCGCCCACCGTGCCCGAACCGTACGACGCCACGTCGGGGATGGCGCCCACGATCACGTCAGGCCCTGCCAGGAAATTGCTGGTACCGCCGTCGCCGGGGACCGCCGTCGCGGACATCTGTCCGACGCTGAGCGCGATGCCGGCAGCTGAGAGCGTTCCGAGGAGGAGGCGTGCCTTCATGTCTTTGGATTCCTTGCGTGTATCGAGTGTGTTTGCGGGCAGTTTCGCGAATTCATCCGACGATTCACGGCGAGCACAGACCCCAGGCGTCCGCGGTGCGGACTGCACGGAGACGAACGCCACGAACCGGCAGTTCGAGGGTAGCCCCGATTTCGCTCCCGTGTCGGGTCAAAGTCAGATGTTCTTCAACGCGATCAGCGAAGGCGCGATCCTGTATTGCCCTATAACTATTGCGCCAGTCGTTCCTGATGGGCGATCCGTCGGCTCGCGTACCTATGCGAAAGCCCCGTCCCCGATGCAAGATCGGGGACGGGGCCGAGAAGGATCCACGAAACCTTGCGGTTCCGGGTGATGGCAGAGTTAGGCGCGACGACGGCGCGAGGCGAAGCCCGCGAAACCGAGGAGCGCGATGGCGCCGGGGGCCGGGATGAAGCTGCTGGAGAGCTGGCTCGTGGCACCGGTGACGCCGTCCTTGATGGAGGCGTACGCCGAGAACTGGACGACCGAGAAGGCCGCAGCGCCGGCGTAGTTGCCGGTGATGACCAGGTGCGAGCACCAGATGCCGTAGGCGGCGCTGGTCGTGCCGGGTCCGCCGCCGTTGGTCGCAGAGGCAAGGGTGCCGTTGACGCGGTTGGTCAGCCCGGTGATTGCCTCGGCGTTGTTGTCGATCGAGGTCGGGTCGTCCGTGTACCAGCCAGCGCGCACCGGAATGGTGGTGGCTGCGGCCGAGGCCGGGGTGCCGTTACAACTGGTGCCGGTGAAGTTCGGGTCGCCGTTGGTGTTCGTGGAGGCGTAGTACTCGCCGCCGTA
>CAMBSR010000117.1 GCA_945870475.1 Phycisphaera mikurensis NBRC 102666 | reverse complement strand
GCGCTCGCCGCGCTGTGCCTGGGCTCCGCGGCGATGGCGGTGCAGGCGCCCGCGAAGGACGCGGCACCGGCCGTTGCGCCCGCCGCGCCTGCGCAGGTGCCTGCCGTGGCCGAATGCGCGGACTCGCTGACGCGCGTCCTGGTCTTCAGCCGCACCATGGGATTCCGGCACCTGTCGATTCCCGACGGCATCGGCGCCATCCGCGAGCTCGGCATCGGCCGCTGGTGCGTGGACGCCACCGAGGATCCCGCTGTCTTCACCGCGGAGAACCTTCGCAGGTACCGCGCGGTGGTCTTCCTCTCGACCACCGGCAACGTGCTCGACGACGCGCAGCAGAAGGCGTTCGAGGACTACATCCGCGCCGGCAACGGCTGGGTGGGGATCCACGCCGCCGCCGACACCGAGTACGAGTGGCCGTGGTACGGCAAGCTGGTGGGCGCATGGTTCAAGGGGCACCCCCGCAACCAGCAGGCGACGGTGAACGTCGAGGATCGCACGCACCGATCCACGGCCATGCTGCCTGCGGAGTGGAAGCGCCTGGACGAGTGGTACTCGTTCCGCAGCAATCCACGCAGCGACGTCCATGTGCTGGCCTCGCTCGACGAGAAGAGCTACGACCCCGAGAAGGTGCCCATGGGCGATCACCCCATCGCCTGGTACCACGAGTTCGACGGCGGGCGTGCCTGGTACACGGCGCTCGGCCACACCAAGGAGAGCTACTCCGAGAAGCTGTTCCTCGAGCACGTGCGCGAGGGCATCGAATGGGCCGCGGGGATCCCGGCGAAGGCCGTGCCGGCCAACGGCGCCACCCCTGCAACGCCCGCACCGGCCGCCAAGCCCGCCGCCGCCGCGCGCGGTGAGCGGATCCTTGCGCAGGCGCCCGCCATGCTTGCCGCCATCCCCACCTCCATCATGCTTGGCGGCGGATTCCTGATCGCAGCCATCATGCTCGGTGCCACCGGGCAGGGCGTGAAGGGCCCGATCCTCAACTGGGTCTTCCCCGGGCTTGGCCACATCGCGCTCGGCTACCGCCGTCGCGGCATGCTTGCCATGGTGGCCATCCTCGGCATGTTCGCCGGCGGGCTCCTCATCGGCGGCCTCGACGCGGTGGACAGCGTGGAGGATGCGCCGTGGTATATCGCGCAGTCGGGCAACGGTCCCATCGCCTTCGCGGCGGACCTTGCCAACCAGGAGCTGCTGAAGAAGGGCAAGGTGGGCGAACTCCTCCCCGCACCCTCGCCCACGGATCCCTCGGGGCGTCCGGCGGCGGGCCAGCACTACGTGTCCACGTTCAAGGGCATCGGTGCCGCGAACGAGTTCGGCACGCTGTTCATCGCCCTCGGCGGCATGATGAACTTCATCCTGGTCATGGACATCAGCCGCCGCGAGCGGGCGGAATCGCCGAACGATTGACCGCATCGCAGGTGCACGTGGGCTCGCGCCCCGTGCCGTGCCTCAATCGTGGGCTTCGCCGAACAACCTGCCGGCCACCGGGACCAGCCGCTCCGTCAGGCTGATCGCCACCTCGTCCCCCGCCTCGAAGCGGGTGTCCCCGCGCACGCGCTGCGTGCGGGCGCCGCGGATCACGAGCGCCACGGTGATCTCGCCCGGGATGTGCGCCTCGGCCAGCGTCTTCCCCTCGATCGGCGCGCCCGGCTGCACCACCATCATCATCATGCGCGTGTCGAGCGGCGTCTTGGTGACCATGTCGATGGTGGCCGAGGGCCGCGGCGCCGGCGGCAGCCGGAGGCGCAGCAGGCGCATCGTCCATCGCACCGTGGCGCCCGGGATGATGCTGCCCACCACCACGCACATGAACACCACCGCGAACGCCCGCGACATCTGCGCGGAGACCTCCGCCGACTGTGCGCTGAGGAGCGGGATGGTCATCAGGATGATCGGCACCGCGCCGCGCAGCCCCAGCCACGCCACGGCCACGGCCTCGCGGAGCGAGTAGCCGAAGGGCAGCAGGATGGACATCACCGCCACCGGCCGCGAGACGAACGCGAGCGCCAGCGCCAGGAAGATGCCGGCGCCAACCAGGCGCGGCTCCGCGAGCGCCTGCGGCTGCACCAGGAGTCCCAGCACCAGGAACATGACGATCTCGGCCAGGTACGCAAGCGAGGCGTGGAAGCGCACGATGGTGCTGCGGAACGGCAGGTCCGCGCTGTTGCCCAGCGTGAGCGCGGTCATGAACACCGCCAGCAGGCCGCTCGCGTGGAGCATCTCCGCCGCGCCGTAGGAGAGGAGCGCCAGCGCGATGGTGATGATCGGGTAGACCTCGGGCGAGTCCTCCTCGAACGCCGCCAGCGCCAGGTCGCTCACCCAGCCGATGGCCAGGCCGATCACCGCGCCGGCGCCCATCTTCCACGCGATCCCCGGGATGCTCCAGGCGTCGAACTCGCCGCCCATGGCCACCTGCGTGAACGCCGCCACCAGGACGAACGCCATCGGGTCGTTCAGGCCGCTCTCGAGCTCGATGGTCTCGCGCACCCGCCCGCCGATGCGCTCGTTGCCGAGGACCTGCAGCACGCTGGCCGCATCGGTGGAGCCGAGCACGGCGCCCAGGATCAGCGACACGTGCCACGGCACCCCGGGCGCCACCAGCCAGAAGATCATCGCGGTGGTGAGCGTCACGATGGCCACGCCCACCGTCGCCAGCGTGATCGACGGCATCCAGATGCCGCGCGTGCGGCGGATGTTGGTGCTCAGGCCGCCGTAGAAGAGGATGAGCGCCAGTGCGATGTTCCCCACGGAGTATGCGCCCTCGTAGGTGGCCACGCTGTCGCGCAGGTCGGCCTGCCCGCCGAGCACCATGCCCACGCCGATGAACCCGAGCGCGGTGGGGATGCCGATGCGGTTGGCCACCTTGGTGCCCAGCGCCGCCATGGCGAGCATCAGCCCGAAGATGACGAGCACCACGGGCAGGTTCTGGAGGATCACGGGTTGCATCTGGGGTGCGCGGACCGTCCCGCCGTGGCAGAATAGTCGCATGCCAGCAGCATTCCCCTTCGTCGAGCGCGTCCGGTTCGAGGGTCCCGAATCCAGGAACCCGTTCTCGTTCCGGCACTACGACCCGGACGCGGTGGTCGATGGCAAGCCCATGCGCGACCACCTGCGCTTCGCGGCCTGCTACTGGCACACCATGCGCAACGGGCTCGGCGACCCGTTCGGCATGCCCACCGCGCTGATGCCGTGGGATGACGGCACCGACGCACTCAGCAACTGCCTGCACCGCGCCGACGCGTTCTTCGAGTTCCTGGAGAAGTGCTCGATCGACCGCTTCTGCTTCCACGACCGCGACATCGCGCCGGAGATGGGCACGCTCCGCGAGTCGAACGCCATGCTCGACCGCGTGGCGGAGCACTTCGCGCAGCGGATGCAGGCCTCGGGCAAGAAGCTCCTCTGGGGCACCGCCTGCCTCTTCGCGCACCCGCGCTACATGGCCGGCGCCGGCACCAGCCCGGACGTGCGCGTCTTCGCGCACGCCTGCGCGCAGGTCAAGCACGCCATGGAGGTCACGCACCGCCTCGGCGGCGACGGCTACGTCTTCTGGGGCGGCCGCGAGGGGTATTCGAGCCTCCTGAACCGCGACATGCCGCGCGACCTCGGCCACATGGCCAGGCTCCTGCAGATGGCGGTCGACTGGAAGAGCGAGCTCGGCTTCCGCGGCGCGCTCTTCATCGAGCCGAAGCCGCGCGAGCCCTCGGTGCACCAGTACGACTTCGACTCCGCCACGGTGCTCGGCTTCCTGCGCGAGCACGGGCTCATCGGCAAGGTCACGCTCAACATCGAGACCAACCACGCCACGCTGGCGGCGCACGACATGGAGCACGAGCTGCGCGTCGCCGCGGCCGCGGGCGCGCTCGGCTCGATCGACGCCAACATGGGTACGCCCAACTGCGGCTGGGACACCGACCAGTACCCCACGGACTACGCACTGGCCACGCGCGTGATGGAGGTGGTGCTCGCCACCGGCGGCTTCACCAACGGCGGCCTCAACTTCGACGCCAAGCGGCGCCGCGAGAGCTGGCGGCCGGAGGACCTCTTCCACGGGCACATTGCCGGCATGGACGCGTTCGCGTTCGGCCTGAAGGCCGCGGCAGCGCTGCGCGCCGACGGGCGCATTTCCGCTGCGCTGCGTGCGCGCTACTCCTCGTGGGACGGCGACCTCGGCCGCCGCATCGAGCAGGGCGGGGCGTCCTTCAACGAGCTCGAGCGCGCGGTGATCGACGAGCAGGTGGGCCCGCCCGCGAGCGGCGCGCAGGAGCGGCTCGAGGACACGTGGAACGCGGTGGTGTGGGACGGGCGCGCGCGGCGGTGAGGTGGGGCGCGGTGGCGTTCAGGGCTTCAGCTTCACGCGCCGGTACGTGCCGTGGTTCTCGTTGGCGATCGTCTGCAGCGACTGCACGTCGTATTCGCTGGCGAACGCCACGGTGTTGATCTGCGTCAGGCCGCCGGCGTTTCCGCGCTCGATCTCGGCGCGGAGGTCCCGCAGGTCCTGGTCGTTGAACTCACCGTCGGTGAGGAGGAAGATGGCTTCCGGCTTCATCTCCAGCGCCATGCGCATCGAGTCCCAGGTCCCGCTGCCGGACTGCGGGTCGGGCGCGCGGCGCTGCACCCAGCTGATGGCCTGCTGGCGGTTGGCGGCCGTGGAGCTCACCCACTGCTGGGCCGGCGGCATCGGAACGGCGTTCGTCCAGACATCGCTGCCGTCGGCCTTCTTGACGAGCCGGGCCCCTTGCCCTTCCGAGAGCCCGAACAGGATCACCGTGAACCGGCAGCCGTCGCGGAGGCCGTCGATGCTGCGCCCCAGCTCGCGCTTCAGGAACCCCTCGCGGCCGTCCTCGTCGCGCATGCTGGCGGAGAAGTCCACCAGGTAGATGATGTCCTTCGCATCGGTGCGCACGCCCATGAAGGTGGTGCCGCCTCCGCCGCCTGCGCCGGCGCGGCCCTCGCCGTCGTTGCCGTCCTTCCTGCCCACCGCGGTGGCGGTCTGCGGCGGGTCCACGGTGTCGTTGGCATCCGGGATCTTGAAGCTGAACTTGGGGACTTCCTTGCTCTCGCCGGTGACGAGCGACTCGCCGTCCTTGGCGTTGGCCGTGGCCACGGTGCCGCTGCGCTGCCCGCGCGGCGCGGAGTCCGTGCTGGTGCCCGACGCGCCGCGGCGGTCGCCCTGCTTCCCCGCGCCTGGGCCGTCACCCGCGAGTGCGCTGCCGCTGCCGGTGCCTGCGCCGAAGCCGTCGCCGGAACCCGTGCCGTAGCCGCCGCCGAGCGTGCCGGCGGTGTCTGCGTTCGGATCGCCGCCCGAGGGCACGAGCATCATAGCCGCGATCACCACGCCGAGCGCCAGCAGGAAGCACCCGCCGATCGCCATCATGGCCGAGTTGCGCTCGCGCGCGTCGCAGGACGCGCCGGGATGCGAGGGCCAGGGGATGCGGGAGAGGAGGCTCATGACGTGGAAGGTGTACCTATGGCACCGTGGGCGCGCCGGGCGGCGGCACGTAGCGGTAGTCGCCGCGATTCTCGCGGGCGATCTTCTTCAGTTCCTCCTCGGCGGCCCGTTCGTGGAACGCGATGGTGTTGATCGAGGTGCGGCGGCCGGCATTTTCCTTGTCGATCACGTCGTTCACGAGGTCATCGCTCACGAACTGTCCATCGGTCATCATGAAGATGGTCTCCGGCTTCAGTCCAAGCGCGAATTCCAGTGCCCGCGACGGATCCGTGCCGCCGCGCGTGTCCATCGAGTCGATCCACGCCTTGGCGAGGCTCTTGTTCCGTGACGTGGCCGGCACCAGGCGACCGGGCGGCATCACCATGAAGCCATCGTCGAAGAAGATCACCAGGAAGCTGCCGTCCTCGGGCAGGCGTTCGATGCTGCGCTTGAGTTCGAGGCGTGTGTGCGCGAAGCGGTCGCCGTTCATGCTGCCGGAGAAGTCGATCACGTAGATCACGTGGCGGGCGTCGGACTTCACGCCCATGAACTCGCTGCCAGTGCCGCCGGACTTCCCTGACGCGCCGCGCGTGGGCCGTCCGTCCGGAACGCCCGGTGCCACGGGCGCAGGCGTCACCACCTTGGGCGGTGCCGGCTCGTCGGGAAGCTTGAAGCTGAAGCGCGGGACTTCCACCGGTTCGCCGGCACCCGTATCCGCGGCAGCCACGCCTTCGGCAGTGCCGTGCGGATCGCCGGGCGGCGGCGCAATCTCGTCCGGCCCGTCGGCCAGCCGCCCGCGCCCGTCCTCGCCCGCGCCGGGCCCGTTGCCCTCGGTCCCCGAGCCCGTTCCCTCCCCTGCACCGATGCCGCTCCCCGTGCCCTGCCCGATGCCCGACCCCGCGACGTTGCCGCCCGCGCCGCCGCCACCGAGCCCGCCGCCGCCCGGGGCGAACACCGCGGCCAGCACTACGCAGAGCGCCAGGAGGAACGCCGCGATGATCGCCAGGATCGCCGACGCGCGTTCGCGCGGCTCGCAGAGCGCCTCGTCGTCCAACGCCGGATCCGCACCCGCCATGTGGGGATGGGAGCCCTTCGCCGGAGGCAGCGTGCTGTGCATCGTCACACGAACAAGGGTACGTCCCGGACCCCGCGCGGCCAAGCCTGCGTATGCCTGCTGCGGGTACCTTTCCCGGGCGTCCGCGGCGGTGCCGCCGGCGCACAAGTGCACAGGACGATGGGGCGATGGGCGCCGTCCCCGCGAAGGCGCCGTCCGCCGACCGCCCGCAGGCCGCAGGATGGAAGCATGGGAACGCCGCGCGTTCCAAGGAACCACGTGAGCAGGAAACTCAAGCCGAGCGCCGTCTGCCCCCACTGCTGGCACCGATTCCGGCCGGACGAGACGTTGTGGGTCGCCGCGCACCCGGAACTCCTGGGCGATCGCCTGCTCACCGCCGAGGATCCGGTCCGGTTCCTGCCCTCGCGCTTCACGCCTGCGGGCGAGGCGCTCGACCCCGCCGGGTCAAAGACGCGTCGCCTGGCGTGCCCGCACTGCCACCTGGAGATCCCGCAGCTCGTCCTCGAGCGGCCGATGGTCATCATGAGCCTCGCGGGCAGCCCCTCGAGCGGCAAGAGCTACTTCCTGGC
>CAMBSR010000116.1 GCA_945870475.1 Phycisphaera mikurensis NBRC 102666 | reverse complement strand
GTCGACCTTGCTGCAGACGGCATTGGGCGCAGCCATCGTTGCGCGCGCGGCCGCCGACCCTGCCGGATGCGCGCGAGCCTTCAACGATGCCGTGCGGCTGGTGCCGCGCGTTGCGCAACCCCTTGCGGAAGACGGGCCGTTGGGGGCCGAACTTCCCTTCTGGACCATGGCCGCGGACGGATTGCGCGCCCGCGTGCGAGCGAGCGAGCTTCCCACGCTTCGCGAACGCGGTGCGCCGATCTGGCCGCGCGCGTTCCTCACGAGCGCCATCGCGCGCGCCGCGCTCTGCGACCGGTTCGTACATGGCACGGGGGGCGGAACCTACGAGCGCGCCACCGAGGCCTTCGCGGCATCGTGGCTGGGCGCCACGCTGCCCGCGTTCGACATGGCCACGGCAACGCTGCGGCTTCCGTTTGCCCCGGATGACGGCCCTCCTCCGGTCACGCCCACCGAGCGCCGCGCGCGCTGGTTTGACCCGGAATCCGCGCATGGCGCGATGAGCGATCGCAAGCGCGCCGCGCTGGAAGCCATTGCGCGCGCACCGCGTGCAAGCGCCGAGCGCCGCGCCGCATGGCGCGCCATGCACGAGGAATTGGCGCGCACACGCAATGCGCACGCGTGCGATTTCATGGAACTGGACGCACGCGCCGCCGCCGACCGCGAACGCGCACGTGCCGCCCTGCTCCGCGCCGATCGCACCTGGGCAGCCGTGCTGCATCCGCGCGAGTCGCTGGTGCGGCTTGCGGAGGCGCTGCGGGTTCAGGCACACACGCGCGGCGCATGACACCGCGCGCGGAGGCCGCACCGCGCGCACGCGCATGCGCGAGCCGCGTCAGGCCAGAGGATCGGGACGGAAGAGCCGGGTATCCAGGCTCCACACGCGATCGGTGAAATCCTGGCCGGGGCCGATGGTCTTCTCGCGCTGCACCGCGTGGATGGCCACGGTGGTCTTGGCATCGAGGTTGTCGAGCATGGCCACGAAGATGGCTTCGGGCGTCGATGGCACCTTGGCCGCGCCGAACTCGAGCGAGCCGTGGTGGCTGAGCACGATGTGCTGCAGGACAAGGAGCGCATCCGCGGGCAGGCGCGTGGCCTCGTCGCGGCTGATCTTGTTGGCCATGGCGCTGAGCATGATGACGCCCTTCACGGTGTGGCCGATCAGGTTTCCCTCGGTCGTGTAGGCGAATCCGCGTTCCCACGTGAGCTCGGAGGTCTTGCCGAGGTCGTGGAGGAAGAGGCCCATGAGCACCAGGTCCCGGTTGAGCCCGGGATAGAGGGGAAGCATCACTTCCGCCAGGTTGAGGAGCTGGAGCGTGTGCTCGAGCAGGCCGCCGATCCACGCGTGGTGCACGCTCACCGCGGCAGGCGCCTGGCGAACGCGGGCCATGAAGGCCTCGTTGGAGAGGTATGCGTCGGCCAGCGCGCGCATGGCCGGGTGCGAGAGCGAGCCCATGATGCGGCGGAGCTCGTCCTCCATCACCGGGATGTCCTTGCGCGATGCGGGAAGCAGTCGCTTCAGGTCCTCCACATCCACCTCGACGGCGCTGATCGAGTCGACCACGATCTGCACCTGCCCGTTGTATTCCTGCGCCTGGCCGCCGAGCCATACGAAGCCGGTGGCGGCGAGCTCGCCGAGCTGCGATTCGTCGAAGGTCCACTGGCGGATGGCCAGTTCCCCGGTGGCATCGCGGATGATGCCCTTGAGGAAGTGCTTGCCGTTCTTGGCCGTGCCGACCTGCGGGTTCACGATGGAGTAGACGCCATCCACGTAGGTGTGCGCGCGGATCTGGTCGACCGGGACATGCGGGCGCGGTGCGCCGGGTCCGGAGGGCTGGGTTGTTGCCTGGCTCATGGACGCGCGAGTGTACGCAGCGTGCCGAGTGCGCCGGGAATCTCCGCTGCAAGTTCGGCAGCCAGCATCCCGGCGGTACCGCCCGCGCGCGCCGCCCAGCGCTCGCCGGCAATGGCGTGCGCCTCCACGGCGAGCCGTGCGCAGTCGTAGAGACCGAGCTTCGGGCCGAACTGCGCGAGGAGCCCCGCCACCACGCCGGAGAGGACGTCGCCGCTGCCGCCGACGGCCAGCGCATCGTTGCCGTGCGCGCAGGTCCAGGTGCGGTGCCCGTCCGAGACCACGGTGCCGTGGCCCTTGAGGACCACCACGCAGCCGAGGCGCTGCGCGAGGCGTTCCGCCGCGTGCGGTCGCGCGACGGGATCGATGGGATCGGCGTCGATGGAGAGCGCCTTGGCGAGCCGCGCGTATTCGCCGGGATGCGGCGTCAGCACGATCGGAGCGCGCAGGTCGAGGTCGAAGCGCGGCGTGGCGGCGAGGCAGTTGAGCGCATCGGCATCGACCACCACCGGGCGACCGTCGTCCTGCGAGAGGAGGCGCACGGTCACCTGCTCCTCCGGAAATCCGGTGCCGAGGCCGGGGCCGATGACGAAGACGTCCGCGCGCCGCGCGTGCTCGTCGATCGCTGCCGCAACGGCGTGGGGCACGAGGTGCCCTTCCCCGTCGACTGCGAGCGGCAGTCCGGTGGCCGAGGGATTTGCCGCGAGGATCGAGGGAACGAGCGGTTCCGGCGCCGCCGCGATGCAGAGCGCTGCGCCGGCGCGCAACGCGCCGAGCGAGGCAAGGACCACGCTTCCCAGCATGGTGGTGGGGTGTGCCGCGTGGCCGCCGATCACGCAGACGGTGCCGAAGGTGCCCTTGTGGCCCGCGGGATCGCGTACGGGAAGCGGCGGGAGCGGCTCGCTCACCGGGGCTTCTCCGACGAAGGCGCAGTGGCAGACGGCGCAGTGGCAGGCACCGCGACGGGCTTGCCATTGATCGAGCGGACATCGATCTCCGTGTCGCCCATCAGGTCAACGATGCGGGCGAGGTCGGTGTCGAGCGACGCGCCATCCGCGGCGCTCCAGCCGGTGAGGAGGTGCGATGCATCGAAGCGCGGCCCGTCCGGCGGCAGCACGGCGTCGAGGTCGATCCACTTGCCGTCGATGATCGCCTGCGTCCACATGTGCCAGCCGTAGGCGTTGCGGATGCCGCCCGCCTCGGGCACATAGAGAAGCCCGGAGCCGACGCGCGCGGGGATGCCCTGCGTGCGCAGGAGAGCGCAGAGGAGGACGGCGTGCTCGGTGCAATCGCCGGCCTTCGTCTTGGCGGCCTCGCTGGCGGTGGCGAAGCCGCTGGCCAGATTCTTGCGGGAAATGTGGCGGAACACCGCGGACCGCAGCGCGTCGGCGCGGGCGAGCGGGAGCGGCGCGCAGCCGGCGAGCGCCTTTTCGGCGATGGCGCGGATGGCAGGATCGTCGGCATCGGCCATGACGCTGGCGCGCCTGAAGCGCGGATCGGCACGGTCCGCCTCGGAAGCGACGGAGCCGGCATCGGCATCCACCGTGACGGTGGCGGAACCGGTGCCGGTGCGCGTGAAGACCTGTGCGCCGGCACTCGGGATCTCGCTGAGCATGCCGTCCGTGGCGCGCATGGCCAGCTCCGCACGGCGCGAGCCAGACAGCGCGCGGCCATCGGACGTCAGCATGATGAACGTGCGAGCCATCACCTCCACCGGCGCGACCTTGGCGGTGGCGGCGGCGCGCGTGGTGAGCATCGATTCGAGCATCCCGACACCGAGGTCGGTGCTGCTGCGCACCAGGACCCCGTCGGAGGCGATCCATTCGGTCGAGGGCCGCTCCATGAGCGATGTCTTGGTGCTCCACTCGGTGACGGACACCGTGCGGCCATCCAACTGCGTCTGGGCCTGCCCCTTCAGGACGCTCTGCACCGCCACGGCCTCGGGACCGCTCTCCGGATCCAGCGTGACGTAGCGGAGCTCCTTCGCGCCGGACGCCAGGCGATGACGCACGAACTCGTCGGCGGCACGCGGGGCCAGCCAGCCTGCGGGCGGAAGCGGTCGATGCTGCGTGGTGCGCCGGCCGGCCTGCTCCTCGACGATGTCGATGCCGCCCGCACCGAAGGTCCACGTGGAGGTCACGGGCGCCGCCCCGGAATCCTTGCGGATCACGGCGCGCAGGGGCTCGCCCCGCGCCGACTCCTCGAACTGCGTGCGTGTGCGGATGGTGACGCCCTGCCCCATGCGGCCGACGGTCATCTCGGTCTCGGTGATGCTGCGATAGATGTCGCCCTCACGCTCGAGTGCGTCGTGGAACCAGCCGCACGGCTGCCCGCCGAGCGAGAGGCGGTACCAGCGATCCTCGACCACCTGCGCGGCCGCCGCCCGCGGGGACGCCGCAGGTGCCTGGGCGTGCGCCACAGGCAACGCCACGCCGGCCACGCACGCGAGGATGCCTGCAAGCATCACGCGAGGCGTTCCGGATTCACTGCGGGCGCATGAGCGGGAAGAGGATGACATCGCGGATCGATTCCGAATTGGTCATGAGCATCACCAGGCGGTCGATGCCCATGCCCATGCCGCCGGCTGGCGGCATGCCGACGCGCAGGCTCTCCACGAAGTCGTGGTCGAGCGTGCGGAAGGTGCTTTCCTCGTCGTCGGCGCCGGCAAGCTGCTCGGTGAACTTGGCGAGCTGGATGTCCGGGTCGTTGAGCTCGGTGTACGCGGGGCCGATCTCCATGCCGGCGATGAAGAGGTCCCAGCGCTCGGCGATCTCCGGATGCGCGCGGTTGGGGCGCGTGAGCGGGCTGATGGCGCTCGGGTAATCCAGAACGAACGTCGGGCGCTGCGGGTCGATGAGCGACTCGGCCTTCTCCTCGAAGAGCTCGTTCACGAGGAGCCAGTGGTCGAGCGTGGCCCACTTCTCCACATGGTGCTCCTTGCCCGCCGCGCGGACCTTCGCCTCGTCGCGCATGTCGAAGCCGAACGCGCGCTGGAAGAGGTCCTCGTAGCGCACGCGCTCGAAGGGCTTGCGGTAGTCGATCTGCATGGAACCGAAGGGAAGCACCGGGCCATCGCCGCCTTCGGGGCAGCCGGCCATGGCGCACGCCACGTGGTGCACGAGGCTCTCGACCATCTCGAGCATGGTCATGTAGTCGCCGAAGGCCTGGTACGCCTCCATGGCGGTGAACTCCGGGTTGTGGCTGCGGTCCACGCCCTCGTTGCGGAAGTTGCGGTTGATCTCGAAGACCTTGCGCATGCCGCCCACCATCAGGCGCTTGAGGTAGAGCTCCGGCGCGATGCGCAGGAAGAGCTCCATGTCGAGCGCGTTGTGCTTGGTCACGAAGGGACGCGCCGCGGCGCCGCCGGCGATCGGCTGCATCATCGGGGTCTCCACCTCGAGGTAGCCGCGCGACTCCATGAAGCGGCGCACCAGGCTCACGATGCGCGAGCGCTGCTCGAACGCGCGCACCGTCTCCGGGTTGGAGTACATGTCGACGTAGCGCTTGCGGTAGCGGATCTCGGCGTCCTCGAGGCCGTGCCACTTGCCGGGCGGCGGCGCGAGGCTCTTGGTGGCGAGCTCCATGGCGGACGCCCAGATGCACGTCTCGCCCTTGTTGGTGCGGCCGATGGGGCCTTCGGCCACCACGATGTCGCCGTAGTCGAGCGCCTTGGCAAGCGCGAACGTGGACTCGGGGACGTTGGCCTTGCTCACGGTGACCTGGAGGTCGCCGGAGGAATCGCGCAGCCAGAAGAACACCAGCTTGCCGAGGTCGCGGTGCTGCATCACGCGGCCGGCGATGCGCACGCCGGCGCGGCGGTCCACCACGGCGGCGGCGGGGTCGGCCTTTCGGGCCTGCTGGCATGCTTCGAATTCCGCGTGCGCGGACTCGTCGAAGCGCGCGCGGGCGGCGGCGGCGGTGTCGAGTTCGTCGACGCGGCGGCCGTAGGGCTCGATGCCCATCGTTCCGCGGAATTGTTCCAGCTTCGCGCGTCGGGCTGCGACGAGTGCGCCCTCGTCCTCGGGCGTCGGCTGCTGGTTTGCGTCGGGTGTGGGCTGCATCGCGGGAGTCGAGTTCGTGGTCACGGGATTCCGGGCCATCGTAGCGGTTCCCTGCGCGGGAATCGCTATGCTTGCGGGGCTTTACCCCGACCCACTCATGCCACACAACATCAAGCGAATCGGCGTTCTCACTGGCGGCGGCGACTGCCCCGGACTCAATGCGGTCATCCGTGCCGTCACCAAGACCGCCATCTGGAAGTACGGCATCGAGGTGATGGGGATCGAGGACGGCTTCCAGGGCCTGATCGAGGACCGCGTGCGCCCGCTCAGCGCGCTTGACGTGAGCGGCATCCTGACCCGCGGCGGCACCATCCTGGGTTCGAACAACCGCTGCAACCCGCGCAGGTACTGCGTGCGCGTGGACCCGGTGACCGGCCCGGTCTTCGAGGACGTGATCGGCCGATGCGTGGACACCGCGCGGCGCCACGAGCTCGACGCCATCATCGTGATCGGCGGCGACGGCACCATGGCCGCCGCGGCCCCGCTGGTGGAAGCCGGCATCAACATCATCGGCGTGCCGAAGACCATCGACAACGACATCGTCGGGTCGGAGATCACCTTCGGGTTCCTCACCGCCGTGAACACCGCCACCGAGGCGCTCGACAAGCTGCATTCCACGGCCGACAGCCACCACCGCGTGATGGTGTGCGAGGTCATGGGACGCAACGCGGGATGGATCGCGCTGACTTCCGGCGTGGCGAGCGGCAGCGACATCATCCTGCTTCCCGAGATCCCGTTCGACCTCGACCACGTCTGCGAGAACATCGATTTCCGCATGAAGAAGGGCCCGGGCTTCGCCATCATCGTGGCCGCCGAGGGCGCCCGCCCGCGTGAAGGCAAGCAGATGGTCGACCGCGTCGACCACACCTCGCCCGACCCGATCCGCCTCGGCGGCATCGGCCGCTGGGTGGCGGACGAGATCGCCAAGCGCACCGGCGTGGAGACGCGCGCAAGCGCGCTGGGCCACATCCAGCGCGGCGGCGGGCCCATCCCCGCAGACCGCATCCTGGCCACGCACTTCGGCTACCACGCCATCAAGACGCTGATGGAAGGCAAGCGCGGACGCATGGTGATGCGCCAGGGCAATGTCTTCGGCGACGTCGACCTGCTGCACGCGGCCGGCAAGCAGCGCCTGGTGCCGCCGAACCACCCGCTCATCGAGGCGGCCCG
>CAMBSR010000115.1 GCA_945870475.1 Phycisphaera mikurensis NBRC 102666 | reverse complement strand
CACCTCCGGCGCGTACGCGGGCAAGCAGATCGCCTTCTGCTGCGGCGGTTCCAACGGCGGCCAGACGAACACCGGCCTGTACATCGTGGACGTCACGAACAAGGCCGCGATGACGCAGCTCTCGTACACCACGTACCCCGGTGCCAAGTACTGCCACCAGAGCTGGCTCTCCAACGACCAGCGCCGCGTGTACATCAACGACGAGCTCGACGAGGGCGCCACGGTCAACGTGACCACCACCATCGTCATCAACGTCGCCAGCCTCACCGCACCGGTGGTGGAGCCGAGCTTCAACAACGGCAACCCGGCCATCGGCCACAACCTGTACATCGGCCAGGGCAACAAGCTCTTCGAGGCCAACTACAAGGCCGGCCTGCGCGTGTTCGACCTGAACGCGAGCTTCTCGAACCCGCCCGAGATCGCCTTCTTTGACACGTGGCCGGCCGACGACGGCGCACAGTTCAACGGCCTGTGGAACGTGTGGCCGTACTTCCCCAGCGGAACCGTGATCGGCAGCGACATCAACCGCGGCCTCTTCGTGTGGCGCCTCGGTGGACCGGCGGCGTTCTTCACGTACCCGAACGGCCTGCCGTCCTTGGTGGCCCCGAGCGGTGCTTCCGTGACCATCCAGGTGGCGCCGCCCGCCGGCACCACGCTGCCCGCCAACTCCGTCAAGATGGTGGTCACCGTGGCCGGCGTTGCCACGACCGTCACCATGGAGTCCCTCGGCAACAACCTGTACCGCGGTGCCTTCCCAAACATCCCCTGCACCAGCAGCCTGACGTATGAGTTCCGCGTTGACTCGATCGATGGCCCGTACTCGGACCCCGCGGGTCTGCGTTCGGCCGTGGCGGCCGTCGGCGTGGCCACGCCGGTGAACGACGCCTGCGAGGCGCTGGGCAGCTGGGCGCTCTCCGCCCCCGGTGACAACGCCACCTCCGGCCTCTGGGTCAACGCTGATCCGGTGACCACGGTGGCGCAGCCCGAGGACGACCACTCCGCGACCGGGACGCGCTGCTTCGTCACCGGCAACGGTTCCGTGGGCGGGGCGATCGGCGAGGCCGACGTGGACGGCGGCACTACCTCGCTGACCACGCCCATCTTCGACGGCACCGGCGACCAGACGTTCGTCAGCTACTGGCGCTGGTACTCGAACGACCAGGGCTCGAACCCGAACGAGGATTCGATGCCGATCTCCATCTCCAACGATGCCGGCGTCACGTGGACGCAGCTCGAGCTGGTGAGCACCAACTCCAACGCCTGGGTCCAGCGCTCATTCAGAATTTCCAACTTTGTCGCACCGACGACGATCATGAAGGTTCGCTTCGCGGCGCGTGACATCGGCGTGGGTGGATCCGTCGTCGAGGCTGCCATCGATGATTTCCAGGTGGTTCGCTACCAGTGCAACGCGAATCCTGCGGATCTGAGTGGCGATGGCGTGGTGAACGGCGCCGACCTCGGCCAGCTGCTGTCCGGCTGGGGCCAGCCCGGACGGACCGACCTCAACGGCAACGGCACCACCGATGGAGCCGACCTCGGCATGATGCTCTCCGCGTGGGGTGGCTGAGCGCGGCAAAATTTCCCTGCCTTCCACCGGCCGTCCGCTCTCGCGGGCGGCCGGTTTCATGTTCAATGCAGGAATGCAGATCACCCGCCGCAACTTCGTGTTCGCCTCGCTCGCGACCCCGTTCGCGTTTCGCACCGTCACCAACCTGCGCCGCAGCGAGCCGTGGAAGAACGAGAAGTTCCTCGTGGCCAAGGTGGGCTGCGGCGGCATGGGCGGAAGCGACCTGAGCGAGGTGGCCAAGCACAAGTCGGTGGAGATCGTCTCGCTCTGCGACATCGATCGCCGTCCGCTCGACTCGCTGATGAAGGGCGGCAAGGATGAGGATGGCAAGGCCATCGCCCCGAAGTATGCCTCGGTGGCCGCATTCGCCGACTGGCGCGAGATGTTCGCCAAGATGGGCGACAAGTTCGACGCCGTGGTGGTGAGCACCGCCGACCACATGCATGCCTCCATCGCGATGGAAGGCCTGAACCGCAACAAGCACGTCTACTGCCAGAAGCCGCTCGCGCAGGGCGCCTGGGAGAACCGTCGCCTGGCCGAGGTGGCTGCGCAGAAGACGAAGCTGGTCACGCAGATGGGCACGCAGCGCATCGCCACCAAGTGGCGCCGCTACGGCGGCAAGCTGCTCCGTGACGGCGTGATCGGCCCCGTGAAGGAGGTCTACGCCTGGACCAACCGTCCGGCCGGCTGGTGGCCGCAGGGCAACCCGCGTCCGACCGGCACCGACCCGATTCCGGATTGGCTGTCCTGGGACCTGTTCCTCGGCGTGTCGCAGGACCGTCCGTTCAAGGACGGCTACACGCCGTTCAACTGGCGCGGCACCATCGACTGGGGCACCGGTGCCTTCGGCGACATGGGCTGCCACATGCTGGACGTCCCGTTCTATGAACTGCAGCTCGGCACGCCGCTCACCGCGTACTGCAACCCGGTGAAGGCTTCCGCCGACCAGTTCCCCGAGAACGAGTCGGTGGTACTCACCTACGGCCCCACGCCGAAGACCTCCAAGGACGGCCTGACGCTCAAGTGGTTCGACGGCGGCCAGTTCCCGAACTTCAAGGCGATCGGCCTGCCCGACGGCTGGGAAGGCAGCAAAGGAGGCGAGGACGTGGTCAAGGGCGATGGCGGCGTGATCCTGGTGGGCGAGAAGGGAATCATGTGGTTCCCGATCGAGCACGCCTGGGCGCGCGTCTTCGTCGACGGCAAGGCCGTGGACATGAAGCCCGAGGACCTCGGCAGCTCCAACCACTGGCACGACTGGGTCGATGCCTGCCTGGCCGGCAAGAAGGATGCCTGCGTGTCGCGCTTCGAGAAGGGCGGCCGCATGTGCGAGAGCCTCTCGATCGGCGCGATGAGCGCGCTGGACCCGGGCAAGAAGCTCGAGTACGACGCGGCCACCTGCACGTTCCGCAACAGCCCCGAGGCGAGCAAGATGCTCAAGCGCACCCCGCGCGCCGGCTGGAAGGTCGAGAACCTGTGACCGCAGGCTGCGCCCATCGCTGGGTGCGGCGGCTGGCGACGGTCGCGATCGTGGCGCTCGGCGCGGGCGGCTGTACCTCGCGCATGGCGCAGCTGGAAGGGGCACGCGGCCACACCGAGTGGATCTCCGGCGGCGATGGCGGCACCGCGGAGGTGCCGTCGGTCTTCGTCCTGCGCAATCCGACGCTCGGCTGGGTGAAGGTGGAGAGCATGCGCACGGAGGCCGGGACGGAATGCGGCACGGTGCCGCCGCTGCCGGCGTCGATTGCGCCCGGCAAGCAGATGGAGGTGGCGGTGATCGCGCGCTTCCCACGCGCTTCCGGCGACGCGGTGCGCACGGTGACGCTTGAATCCAAGGGCGACGAGCCGCTGGTGCTGCGCGTCGACGGGCGGTTCCAGCCGGCGGCGCCCGCGGATGCGAAGCCGCCGCAGCCGATCGCGCCTGCGGGGAAGTGAGCAGGCGCGTCGGGGAAGTCGGTGCGCGGCGCGCAATCAGCGCTGCGCGGCCAGGCGCTCCCGCGCCGCGGGGATCTGCGTCAGCATCAGGATGCCGCAGACCAACGAGGCGAAGTTGCCGGTCAGGATGGTGCAGACGTCCAGGATGGCCTTGGTCTTGGTGCTATCGAGGTACACCGCGGGGTCCGTGGTGCGCGCACGCGAGTAGGCGATGAGCTCGTAGACACCGAGGATCGTGAGCGGGATCGACAGGATGATGCCGAAGCACGTGAACGCCCAGCTGACCGCGGCGACGATGTTGAAGATGCCGCTGACGAGCTGGGGGATGGCGATCATGTCCGGCGGCCAGTTGGCGGGCACGGTGGACGCGGTGGACGACGGGCCGGTGGGCGGCGCCGTGCGAAACGCATCCCCGACGGGCGGAGCGTCCGGCATCGGTTCGGCACCGAAGGCCGACGCGAACTCGGGGAAGAGCGCGGCGTCGCGCCACGGGCCGGTGGCGGACTGGCCGACCGGCGTGGTGGAGATCACTCGCCGTTCCGCCACCCAGCGATGGATGGTGGCGAGGTCGACTGGGCCGAAGGTCTGTCCGTTGCCGCCGATGATCCAGTAGGTCATGATTGCATAGTACTATACCGATTACACTAGTGAAGGCAAGGGGCAGCCGGGAATTTCCTACACTTGGAGCATGGTCACCGTCCTTCCAGTCGGCTGGATGAGCGAGACCGACCTCCTCCGGTCGGTCGCGTCGGTGGCGTGCGGCAGTGGGCACCCGGTGGCCCACGAGCTGCTGCGCGAGGCGGACATGCGGATCGTGCGGGTGGTGGATGCACTGAATTGCGAGCTGTTCGCCGGCGGGGCGGCGGGCGTGGTGGCGGGGTCCCGGGTGCTGGTGGGTTCGCCGGAGTTCCTCCTCGAGCACGGTGTGGACCTGGCGGGCCTGCCGCCGATGCAGGTGTGCGACGGCATGTTCTTCTCGGCGATCGACGGACGGTTCGCGGGGATCGTCAGCATGATCGAGATGTAGGCCGCCGTGCGCGGCGTATCGTCCGTGCATGTCCAGGCTGCAGCGCATCGTCGCATCGAATGACGTGGTCACGTACCGCAGCGAGCTGCTCGCGTCGGAGGGGTTCCGCCACGGATTCTCCGCGCGGCACGGCGGCGTGAGCGTGGCGCCGTTCGACTCGCTGAACCTCGGCGTGGCGCAGGCGCCCGGCGAGCCGGACTCGGACGCGAACATCGAGGAGAACGCGCGTCGGCTGATGGCGGCGATCGGTGCCGAGGGCACGGCGATGGTGCGCGTACGCCAGGTGCACGGGTGCGTGGTGCACGCGTGCGCGGGCGATGAGCGGTTCGGCCCGCCGCAGGCGGAGGCGGACGCATTGATGTCCGCGGATGCGCGCGCCGCGCCGGCGATCCGAACCGCCGACTGCGTGCCGGTGCTGATTGCCTGCACCGAGACCGGGGTGGTCTGCGCGGTGCACGCCGGGTGGCGCGGGATCGTGGCGGGCGTGGTGCCGCACGCGATCGGCGCGATGCGCGCGGCGCACGGCGCGCGGCCGGGCGGGATGGTGGCGGCCATCGGGCCGTGCATCGGGCGCGATGTCTACGAGGTGGGGCCGGACGTGGCGGCGGAATTCGCGAAGGTGGTGGGCGACGCGTTCGTGCTGCCCGCAGGCGGCGGGCGTGCCAAGGAGCACATCGACTGCTTCGGCGCGGTGCGTTCCCAGCTGGTTGCATGCGGGATCCCCGCGGAGAGCGTGGACGGCGAGGAGCTCTGCACCGTGGCCACGCCGCGGGAGTTCTTCAGCTACCGGCGAGACGGCGCGCGGAGCGGTCGCATGGTGTCCGTGGTTGTGCCGCGGCGCTGACGGACGCTGCAGCGGATGGATCTCCGATATGGTGCGCTGCATGGAACGGTTCATGCATCGATGCCGCGCGTCCATCATCGCCTTCCTGTGCGCCGTGGCTGCGGGGGCGCTGGCTCCCATGGCGCAGGCGCAGCAGGCCGCGCAGGCGCCTGCCGCAATGCCCCCGGCTGTCGTCGCGCCGGCGACGTCCACCCCGGTTGCGGCCGCATCGCTGCCCCGGATCGTGCGTGTGGGCGTCTACGAGGAGCCGCCGTTCGCGGAACCGGATGCCGTCCTCAAGTGGAAGGGCTTCGCGGTGGTCATCTTCGAGGCGTCGGCCATCCAGCTGCAGATGATCCCGGAGTTCCGGCAATACGCCAACATCGATGACCTGATGTCGGCAGTGGAGAAGGGTGCGGTGGAGGTCGGCATCGGCAACACCATGGTGACGAGCAAGCGCCTCGCCCAGGTGGACTTCTCGCAGCCGATCCTGGACGGCGGCCTGCGCGTCATGGTGCCGAGCGACCGGACGCACACGCTCCGCCGGCTGTGGAACGGCCTGGTGGAGGATGGACACGTGCAGGTGCTGTTCTGGGCCGTGGTGGGCATGCTGGTGCTGTCGGTGGTGGTGATGGCGGTGCTGCGCCGGCTCGACCAGGAGTTCTCGAAGCACTGGCACGAGGGTTTCTCGGAGGCGATGTACCACGTGGTGTCCGTGGTGATGACCGGAAAGACGTCTTACAAGGGGAAGCTGGGCCCCGCGTGGCTGGGACGAGTGATCGCTTCCGTCTGGCTGATCTTCGGCGTGGCGAGCGTGGCGTACTTCACCTCGAGCATCACGAGCGTGATGACCGCGGACACAATGTCCGATGCGGTGCATGGCCCGAAGGACCTGCCCGGGCGCACGGTCGGGGTGCTCACGGGCAGCGTCGGCGCCCGTTACTGCGCGGAGCACGGCATCGACGTCGTGACGTACGACACGCTGGACGCGGCGGCCCGTGCGCTGGCCGACCGCATGACCGACGCGGTGGTGTCCGACGCGCAGTCGCTCGAGTATTACGACGTCTCGCACCCGCAGGTGAACGTGGCCGTGGTGGGCGAGATGTTCGAGCGACGGCACTACGCCTTCCCGATCAACCGCGCCGCCGAGGACCTGCGGCGACGGATCGATGTGGTCCTCGTGGGCCTGCGCGAGGACGGCATGCTCGAGCAGATCCGTCGGCGCTCGTTCGGGCACTGAAGTCGCCGGACAGGCGCGGATGCCGCGCCTTCCTCAGCGGACCTCGATCTTCCTGGCGCGCACCACCAGCATGCCGGCGTCGTTGCGCTCGGTGACGGTGCCGGTGACGGCGACGATGGCCAGCGGGTCGAGCCCGGAGACGCCCTTCACCGAGCCGGCGAGCGGCTTGCCGTCGGCGCCGGCGATCTCGATGGTGGCCATGCCGGACTTGAGGGACTTGCGGTCCTCGCAGCAGTAGTCCCAGGGCGTGGCGCAGTGGTCGGGGTCGGCCATGTCGGCGCAGCTCTTGAGCGCGGGGTCGACGATGGTGAAGACCGCGCGGTCGGTGCTGAAGGGGGCCTCGCTGCCGCCGATCTTGCCGACGATGACGATCTCGGCGCCTTGCGTGGCGGATGCCTTGGCCGCGGTGACGCCGGTGCCCTGGGCGGGACCGCGCGCCACCATGCCGGCGGGGATTGAACCGGGCGCTGCGGCGGCGGGCTTCTCCTGCGCGCCGTCGCAGGCGACGAGTGCGGAGGCGGCG
>CAMBSR010000114.1 GCA_945870475.1 Phycisphaera mikurensis NBRC 102666 | reverse complement strand
GCCGTGTACATCATGATCCTGCCCGCCATGGGCATCATCAGCGAGATCATCGCGGTCAACAGCCACCGGTCGATCTTCGGCTACCGCTTCATCGCGTTCAGCTCGATCGCCATCGCCATGTTCAGCTTCATCGTGTGGGGCCACCACATGTTCACCTCGGGCCAGTCGGCCCTTCTGAACACGCTGTTCTCGGCCATCAGCTTCAGCGTCGCCATCCCCAGCGCCGTGAAGGTGTTCAACTGGATCGCCACCCTCTACAAGGGTTCGGTCTCGCTGACCACGCCCATGTGGTACGCGCTGGCGTTCCTGTTCCTGTTCACCATCGGCGGCCTCACCGGCCTGCACCTGGCGACCCTGAGCACCGACGTCCACCTGCACGATACCTACTTCGTGGTGGCGCACTTCCACTATGTGATGATGGGCAGCGCGCTCATCGCCATGATCGGCGGCCTGCACCACTGGTGGCCGAAGATCTTCGGCCGCATGTACGACGAGCGCCTGGGCACCATCGCCTGCTGGATCATCTTCATCGGCTTCAACGTGACCTTCTTCACCCAGTTCATCCTGGGCTCCAAGGGCATGCCGCGCCGCTACTACGACTACCAGCCCGAGTTCCAGATCTATCACGTCATCTCCACCATCGGCAGCTACACCATGGCCTTCGGCTTCGTGCTGACCGCGGTGAGCCTGTTCGGCAGCTTCTTCACGGGCCGCAAGGCGCCGGCCAACCCGTGGGGTGGCCGCAGCCTGGAGTGGCAGTGCGCCAGCCCGCCGCCCTTCGACAACTTCGCCAAGGCGCCGCGCGTCGGCGACTGCTACGACTTCAGCGTCGTCCACTGGGACGAGAAGGCGGGCGGCTACTGGGTCGACGAGAGCGCCGATCCCGAGGTGAACCCGGGCGCCGGAGGCGCCAAGGCAGCGCACTGACGGCTGACGCAGCCTTGACGGCTGACGCAGCATTGACGGCCCTGCGGGGCCCGAACAGACACGCTCGGAGCAACACGTGAGCCAGACCATCGCAAGTACACACACGCAGCACGGCGCCGAGGCGCATGGACACGGCCACGACGGCCACGGCCATGGCGACCACGGCCACGCGCACGATCCGAACCTCGCGCACCACTTCGACAGCCTGCAGCAGCAGTTCGACAGCGCGAAGCTCGGCATCTGGCTGTTCCTCGCCACCGAGGTGCTGTTCTTCGGCGGTCTCTTCGTGGCCTATGCCATCCTGCGCATGAGCCACCCGGAGATCTTCAGCTATGCCAGCCACTACCTCGACACGGTGATGGGCGGCATCAACACCTGCGTGCTGATCCTCTCCAGCGTGACCATGGCCATGGCCGTGCGCTACGCGCAGACCAACCGCCGCGGCGGCCTGATCGCCTGCCTGGTCCTCACCTTCATGGGTGCGATCGGCTTCCTGATCATCAAGTACTTCGAGTACTCCCACAAGATCCACGACAACCTGGTGTGGGGTCCCACCTTCTACGTGCCGCCGCACGACGCCGAGGGCGCCGCCGAGGCGAAGATGCTGAAGACCGCCCCCGCCGCGCCCGGCGCCGCGATCGTGGTGAACAACCCGGCGACGTTCGCCATCCCGGACCTCGCTGCAAAGCCCGCCGTGGATGCCTCCGCCGTGAAGCCTGCATCCGTCGGACCGACCGGCGTCGCCCGCGCAAGCGGCGCCCCGGCCCCGGCCCCTGCCGCCGAGCCTGCGCCCGGCCCGTCCGAGGAAGCCCACCCCGGCACGCACCTCGAGGACAAGGCGATGCCGCCGAACACGCACCTCTTCTTCGCCATCTACTACGCGATGACCGGCCTGCACGGCATCCACGTGGTGGCAGGCATGGGCGTGCTGGCGTGGCTCACCTGGCGCGCCATCCGCGGCGACTTCTCCAGCAAGAACTTCACCGCGGTCGACACCGGCGGCCTCTACTGGCACATCGTCGACCTGATCTGGATATTCCTCTTCCCGCTCTTCTACCTCATCCACTGAGTCGGAAGGAACCCACCCACCATGGCACATCACGCGCATCACGAATCCCACCACGCCAGCCATGCCGGCGAGGTCCACCCGGAGGTCGGTCACGTCGTCCCCATGAAGTACCTCATGGGGGCCGGTGCGGCGCTCCTCTTCCTGACCGTCATCACGGTGGCCTCGCACTCCGTGGACATGGGCGAGGCCAACCTCCCCGTGGCGCTCTTCATCGCGCTGATCAAGGCCACGATCGTGGCACTGGTGTTCATGCACCTGCGCTGGGACCGTCCGTTCAACCTCCTGGTGCTGGTGGGCTCGATCGTCTTCGTGATGATCATGCTGGCCTTCGCCATGATGGACGTGCAGCAGAACCTCCCCAACATGTTTGATGGCAATGCCCCCGAGGCGGCCTCCACCATGGACGCCAACGCACCCGGCGCGCCGGTGGCGCAGGTCCGTTCCACCAACGGCGGCGTCGGCAGCACCAACTGACCGCGGGCGCCGCGTCGGCCCCCGCCGGACGCAGGCACCATGGCCATCAAGACCGCAACAGTCGTCGACCCCTTCGATTCCGCGCAAGAGCGCGGGAGCGCGGGGGTCTTCGGCATGTGGGTCTTCATCGCGATCGTGGCGATGATCTTCGTCGCCTGCATCCTGGGCTACGTGGTGGTCCGGTTCGACCAGCCGCCCGGCCGCGAATGGATGCCGGAGGGCACGCCGCCGCTTCCCCTGGCGTTGCTCCTTTCCACGGTGATCCTGCTGGTTTCCAGCTGGACCATGCAGCTGGCGGTGCGCGCCGCGCGTGCCGGCCGGTCCGTGCAGCTGATGCACGCGATGGGCGCCACGCTCGGGCTGGCGTTCCTCTTCCTGGTGGTGCAGGGGCTCTCCTGGCGTGAACTCTGGGAGCAGCATGCCACCATCCAGAGCGGGCTGTACGCATGGACCTTCTATGTGCTGACGGGTGTGCATGCCCTGCACGTCCTGGGCGGGCTGCTGCCGATGATCGTCACCTTCCGCCGTGCCCGCGAGGGTGCGTACACGGCTGCCGAGCACACCGGAGTGGTGCTCTGCGCCATGTACTGGCACGCCCTGGATGCCATCTGGTTGGTGCTCTACGGCACGCTTGCTGCGTGTTCATGGTGAGGCAGGGGGCCGCGCGCGCCGCAGGTCCCGTCACCAACGCGCTTCATGCGCGAACCACAGCTGCGGGATCACCGTTGCGGGCCGCCCGTCGGTCGCGCGCACCAGGGCCGCAAGCGGCGCGGCCTGCACCACGGCCTCGAACGCGCGTCCGCCCACGCTGAACTCGACCCTTCCGGAAGCGCCGGCGCGTGCGGCCAGTTCGCCGAGCGAAAGCACCGTGCGTGCGTCGCCCTCGCGGACCTCCACCACCGCGGTCTTGCGCGAACGGGGCTGGCCCTTGGCGGCCGCGTCCACGGCACGCACGGCGCTCGAGGGTTCGGGCACCTCCGGCACCAGCCCGTTCACCGGGAAGTCCACGTGCGACGAGAGGAAGTAGCGCGCGTAGCTGAATTCCTTGTAGCGACTGGCCTGCGCCGGGTCGCCCATGGCCACGGTGGTATCGGGCCAGGTGTCGAGCCACATGCGCCAGGAGCAGATGTTGCAGTCCGGGAGCGGCACGATCCGCGCATCGCGCGCCGCGGCCGGACCGGCGATGGCGCGCAGGCCCAGCTGGCTCCAGAGCGACGCTCCCTCGGTGGATCCGGCGGGTGCGCCGGCGGCGCGGTCGTACATCACCAGGTTGCTGTTGTAGAGGATGCCGCTCACGTGGAAGGTGCGCTCGGCACCGTCGACGCGGCGGTCGAACACCACCAGGCTGTCGGTGAGCGGGCTGTAGCTCACCGCGATGGGCACGCCGCCGAGCGTGTCGTTCACCACCTCGTGCGCATTCAGTACGGCAAGCGAGTAGGCCCGCGCCTCTCCGCCCACCACGATCCCGGCCACACGGTCCGTGGACACCAGGTACTTGGCGCGGTGCTCGTCGTTCCAGCGCAGCATCTCGGAGCCGCGCATCACCGTCGGTGCGTCGAGCGAGGGCAGGAAGTCGCGCGGGCTGCCGCTTCCCACCAGCCATCCGCGTTCGGCACGCAGCGGTTCCAGCACGAAGCCGTACGCCGCGGGATCGTTGCCGCTTCCCACGGGCCGGTCGCCCACGAAGATGCCGCTCAGCGCCCAGCCGAGGAACGCGCAGACGAGCACCAGGCCCGCGAGGATCACCCATCCGCCGCCACGCACCGTGAGGGTGGGGAAGCCGTCCTTCGGGCGATCGTTTCCGGCGCCGCCGGCCTGGGATTCGGCGTTCATTGCCCGGGTACCTCGAGGATCATCACGCCCTCGCCGGGCGTGGCTGTGGTGACGGCGCTGCCGCGGTCGAGCACCATCGCGCCGAGCAGGATGGGGAGGTACGCCAGGCTCGCCAGGAACAGCTTCCGTGCGCGCGCGTCGCTTCGCTCCTGCAGGAATCGCAGTGCAAGCCACGACATCCAGAGCCCGGAGACGAGCGCCACCCCGGCATAGGCAAAGCCTGCCACGCCGGTGAGCGTTGCCAGGAGTCCCACGGGCACCAGCATCAGGCTGGTGAGGAGCGTGGCCTGCGCGGTGGCGGTGCCGTCCGGGTCAAGCGAGGGCAGCATCACGAATCCGCCCGCCAGGTAGTCCGCGCGGTAGAGCCACGCCAGCGCCAGGAAGTGCGGCAGCTGCCAGACGAAGAGGATGCCGAAGAGCGCCCACGCGCCGGGCGCCATGGTGCCGGTGGCCGCGGTCCAGCCGATCACCGGCGGGATGGCGCCGGTCACCGCGCCCACCAGCGTGTTGAGCGTGGTGCGCGGCTTGAGCGGCGTGTAGAGCAGCACGTAGAGCAGGATGTTGACGGCAGCGAACGATGCGGCGAGCACCGTGCTGAACATGGCGAGCAGCGCGCAGCCCGTGTAGCCCACTACCACGCCAACGACGAACACCGTCACCGGGCGCGCGTGCCCCGCGGGGAGCGGCCGTCCGGCAGTGCGGCGCATCAGTGCATCGCGGCGCTTCTCCGCCACCTGGTTCAGCATGGCGGCGCTGGCGGCGGCCATGCCGGTACCCAGGCATGTCCAGAGGAGCCGCGGCCACCATCCTTCGGCACCGACAGGCCAAGGCGCCACCACGTATCCCACGGCGGTCGTCAGGAGCACCAGCGCGCTGAGCCGTGCCTTGGACAGCTGGCTCCAGACGGCCGCGTGGCCCGGCGAAGCCGTGGCAGCGCCGCCCACAACAGCAGTTGCCGATGTGGCAGGAATCGCTCCAGGCGCGGTTCCGTCGGGTGCTTGCTCGTGGACTGTGGACATGGTGGGTGCCCGTGTGGGGCGAGATGAATAGCATAGGTCTCCCCTTTGACCGAGGCTTCCCCATGAGCGCATTGCTCGCGATCCAGGACCCCATGCCCACCATGACGGCCACGCACGCCACCGCGGTTGCCGCGCTGGCCGATTCCACCGCAGCCAGCCCGGCCGCGCCGCTCGGCCTTCCCGCGCTCCTCCTCATCTTCGCCGTGGGAAGCGGATTCGTGATCGCATGGTCGCGCTGGGTGCGCCCCATGAACCTGGCCCTCGGATTCGCATGCACGGTGGCCATGTGGGCAATCAGCTTCGTGGCCATGCTGCAGCCGGGCTTTGCGATCGCGGAGCTCCTCTTCGTGGCCGCGCTGGGCACCGTCGTGGTTGCCGGCTTCGCCGCGGGCCGCTTCGCCCCCGCCGAGGCACGCGGCCTCTCGGTGGGCCTGGTCTCCGCCACCATCAACCTGATGGTGATCGGCGCCTTCCTCCGCGACGAACAGGACCCAACGCACCTGCGCGCAGTGGCGTACGTGCTCGGCCTCTTCCTCGCGAGCGGCGTGCTGGGCCTCATCGGCGAACGCATCGGCCGCGCGCGCATGTCGATGCGCCGGCTGCCCTCGGCCATCACGGTCATGGGCATCGTCACCACGGCGTGCATCCTGGCGATGATCGTCCTCGGTGGCCTGGTGACCAGCTTCGAGGCCGGGCTTGCCGTTCCGGACTGGCCGAACAGCTTCGGCCACAACATGCTGCTCTACCCCGTCAGCGAGATGAAGGGCGGCATCTTCTACGAGCACACGCACCGGCTCTTCGGCATGCTGGTGGGCGCCACCGTGCTGACCTATGCGTCCATGGCATGGCGCACGGGTGCGCCGCGGTTTGCGCGTGTGCTCATCACGGTGCTCGTCCTGATGGTGATCGGCCAGGGTGTCCTGGGCGGCCTGCGCGTGACGGGGAACGTCACCGCCAGCATGGAAGCGAAGGACCTGGCGCCGAGCACCACGCTCGCGCTGGTGCACGGCATGCTCGGTCAGCTGGTGTTCGCCACTGCCATGGTCTCCGCCTTCGTGGTGAGCGGCGCGTGGCAGCGTGCGGACAAGGCCATCCATCGTGCGCGCTCCGTACGGATGCTGACCACGCTGGCGCTGCTGTCGCTCTGCGGGCAGCTCTTCCTGGGAGCCTCCATGCGCCACCTGCAGGTCCCGCCCACCGCCGATGCCGGCGCGCGCATCCCCGCGTGGGCACTGCACGGCCACGTGACCATGGCCATGGTGGCGTTCTTCCTGGTGCTCCTGGCCGGGTTGCGCTGCAGCCGCGTCTCCGAGATCCTGCCGCTGCGCCGGGTGGGCAAGTCGCTGATGCACACCGTGGGACTGCAGCTGGTGCTCGGCATTGCCGCGCTCGTCGCCGTGGTGATCCGCCGCGGCGAGGTGGTGCCGTGGTGGGAAGTGGCGTCGACCACGGCACATCAGACGACTGGCGCCCTGCTGCTGGCGCTCGCGGCATCCGCCATGGTGCTCGCGCGTCGCACGCACGAGGCGTGACTTCAATTCACGTCACTGCGACTGCGTGACCGGCTTGATCGCTTCCTCGAGCGCCAGCAACGCATACACCGTCACCAGGTCCGGCTGGCCTTCCTGCCAGCGGTCGGCGCCGTTCACCCAGCTGCCGTCGGGGCGCTGCGCGCCGATCAAGGCATCCACCAGGTCGTTGCGCCAGTTGCGCGGCGCAGCAGGCTTGCCCTGTTCCTTTCCCTGTTCGATGGGCACGATGCTCACGGCGCCCGAGGCCATCAGGGCCCGCGATGCCGCGTGCAGGTAGTAGTAGAGACCCTGCGCGCCGAGCCCTGGATTCTCGGCAAATCCGTAG
>CAMBSR010000113.1 GCA_945870475.1 Phycisphaera mikurensis NBRC 102666 | reverse complement strand
GAGACCAGCGAACCCACGGATGCGCCGGAGTCCACGGCCCCCGTGGCCCCTGCACCCCCAGTCGATGCAGCGCAGGCTGCTGCGGACGACCGCATCATGGCGGCCTTCGAACAGACCTCGCGCGTGAGCCACCGGCCCGTGCGACGGGCCAACGCCGACATGCTCGAGGCGCAATGGAAATCCCTGCATGCCGTGATGGATGCCATTGCGCCGGATGCGCGGCTCGCAGTCGCTCGCTTTGCTTTGCGTGCCATCGACGATTCCGGCAACATGCGCCCCGCCGCGATGGGCATCATCGTCTCGATGTGCCAGCCCGGCGTCGATCCCGCCTGCGCAGCATGCCTGCGTGCCGCGCTCCCGGTGTGGCGTCGGGAGTGGCCGGAGCTCTTCATGCGGACGGGCGACGCCGGGATCCGCGCGGTGGCTGCGGCGTTGCGGCAGGTTTCCGATGCTGATTCCCCGGATTCTGACGATGATTGGCTCGATGGGTATTCCCAGGCGAGCGTCGCATGGGAGGAGCAGCTTTCCACCGAGTCTGCCGCGCTCGAGCGCCGCGTGTGCGCGGCATGCGCCTCGGGCTGCCTGCGAGACCCGGATGACGAGTCGATCGTGCGCGGCTCCGTCGCCGCAGCACGCGATCTTCCCGAGGTTGCCGACGACACCGAATCGTGGGAGGACCTCGGCTTCACGCTCGACGACCGTGCCCCGGATGCCGCCGACGATTCCGCAATGGAGGCGAATCCGTTCGGCTTGGGCAATTCCGGCGAACCGACGATCGTCGGGCTGCCGATCGACGCGGACTGGCTCCGCGCCGTGCTCTCGAACCGGGGCATGGATGCCGACGCGCTGGCGGTGTGCCAGCCGATCCTCGATCACGTCAGCGCGCAATGGGAGGCGTCCGTCCTTCCGGTCATCGGCGAGGTGCAGGAGTTGCTCGACGCGCCATTGCTCCTTTACGACAGCGGCCCCGTTGCCTTCGACGAGGCACGCGCGTCCCGTATCCAGTCCGCGGTGACGCGCGCCCGCGATGCCGCCCGCGCGGTGGATGCAGAGGCCGTGCCGGCGCTGGCGGCGGCGCTCGGGCTCAGGCCCGACGACGCATCCATGCTTCGCCTGGCGCGCAGCCTCGGCGACCAGCGCCGCGAACGTGCGCCGTTCTACGCAGGTGAATCGGGGTACGACGGACTCCGCGTCAACGTGGCATTCGCGGTGATGGCCACCACGCTTTCCGCGGAAGTCCGTGCCGTGGCCACCGCGGTGGCACTGCGGCGGGGCCCGGAACTGGAAGCCAGGCTCGCGGAATTCCGCCAGGTCACCATGGACGCGAACTTCGCCCAGCTCCGCGCGCGGGCGCGCATGCAGCAGGAGCGTTTCGATCCTGCCAACCGGGGATCGCTTGACCAGGTCATGCGCACCTTCCGCGAGGAATTCCGCGCACAGCAGCGCCGGTCGCTTGCATCGGTCCAGGCGAACGACGCCGCCGAACGGGCCGCGATCGACGAGATCCTCTCCGCCATCCCGCCAGATGACGCGCTCGCCTTCCGCGGAACCGTCAACCGCCGCCGCTACCCCGACGTCCTCTTTGGCCACGAGATGTTCCTGCAGGTTGTGTCGAACCTCCTCGGCCGCCTGCCCGTGGAAGACGAAGCCGCGCACGTCCGCCTTGCGCGCACCGCCGATGCGTGGGTGGCCGCGTCCAACGAGAACATGGCGCTCGAGCTCGAGCGTCGCGAGGCCGCGACCCGTGCGAACGTCGATCGTGCCGCCGGCAAGTCCAAGCCTTCCGAGGAGGTGTCGCACCTCGAGCGAATCAACGCGTGCTACCGTGTGCGCATCGCGCTCCTCTCGATGGCCGTCGAGCGCCTGGCCGATGCATGTGCCGGAGACTTGCTTCGCGAAAGCGAGGAGTTCAACGCGTTCATGCGCCAGTACTGCGACGGCGCGTCGGGATTCTCCGATTCCGCCCTGAAGAGCCTCCTCCGCCGCCACGGCCTAGACTCCGCGCCATGACGCCCTTTGCAAGCGAATTCCTCGGCACCGCGGTCCTGGCAGCCATTGGCACGGCCGTGATGTGCGTCGTGCGGCTCCCGCGCACCGCGGGCAGCGCCACCGACGGCCCCGGGATGGGCTGGCTCGGCATCGCGCTCGGTTGGGGCGCGGCGCTGGCGCTTGGCTACTTCGTGAACCGGCGCATGGACACGCACCTGAACCCCGCGCTCACGCTTGCCATGTGGAGCGTGGAACGCACCAGCACCGCGGACGCATGGTCGCGCGTGGCAGGGCAGGGCGCGGGCACCGTCGTTGGCATGGCGCTTGCGTGGGCCGCGTTCATCCCGCACTGGGCGCGCGCGCCGGAGGGCACTGCCGCGGGCGTCCTGTACCGCGTGCCCGCGATCCGCGCGCCGCTCTCGAACCTCCTCTCGAGCACGCTCGGTTCGGCGATCCTGCTTTCCGTACTGCTGCGCCTCTCTGCCGGCGCGCCGGTGCCCATGGACGCGGACGCCTCCGACGCCGGCATGCTGCCCGCGTCCATGCCGCCCTTCATGGTGGCCAACCCGGCCGAGGGATCGCTCCTGGCGGGCCTTGCCTTCGCCGCCGTCATCCTCGGCTTCGGCGCCATCGGCAGTGCGCTGCACCCCGCGCTTGGGATCTGCGGACGTGTCTGCCACGCCGTGCTCCCCATCCCGGGCAAGGGCCGCACCGACTGGAGCGACGCGTGGATCGCCATCGCGGGCCCCGCGCTCGGCGCATTCATCGCGGCCGCCGTCTGGCGCGCCACGGTGGCGTGACCGGCACGGCGTCGATTCCACAACCACCGATCGCTGCGCGTGGTCGCAACGCGGCCGAGCACACGTTCATATCATCGCGTGAATGCCCGCCGCATTCGCGCTCGTCGCTGTGCTCTCCAGCCAGAATCCACCGGCCGCGCCGGCACCCGCGGTGCAGCCCCCCACGGCGCCTCCCGTCGCGCCTGCCGCCCCCGCCGCACTCGCCCGCGATCCCGTCCAGGACATGGACAAGCTGCCCTGGTTCGCGCGCCTCGGCATGCGTTCGCTCGGCATCGAGAGCAAGTTGCCCGTCATCGATCGCGTGGTGCTCGTGCCCGATGCCGGCACGTATCTCGCCGAGATCGCGCGCTGGACGCCCAAGGCGCGCTGGCCCGTCCTCTTCGAGGATGAGTCCTTTGCGCCGCGCTTCATCCGTGCGTTCAAGCCTGCGCAGGTGATCCGCCGGGCGCCGGTACTCGCGCCCGCCGACGAGGCCGCTTTCCGCGCCGCGGTGGACCTGGCCATCGCCAAGAGCTGGGGCGGCGACGCGAGCACCGGTTCCATCGGTGCCATGCGTGCCATCGGCCTGGTTCCCGCGGGCATCGTGGCAGCCTCCGTGAAGGATCCCGCCTGGACTGCTGCGCTTGCACTCGCCGCCGGCCGTGGCGAACCGCTCGTCTGGATCGAGGAACCCGTGGGCTCCGGCGCCAACGACGTCCTCGGTGCCTCCGCGTTCACCGTGCTCGACGTTGCCGTGCGCAACGTCTTCGCCTCGTGCGGCCTGCGCTGGGACCGTCTGGGCGATGACTTGGACACCTTCACGCTCTGCCGCAACGCGGCGCTGCGCGTGGACCTTCCGTCGCCGCCCGGTGGGCGCAATCCGCAGCTTCCCAAGGAAAACGGCCCGCTGTCGGTCACCGACGCGCTGTGCCGCAACCAGGACGGCTCGCGCTGGGCCTTCGCGGCGCAGATCTTCGGAAGCCGCGAGCGTGCGGCGTCCATGGCCATGTGCTCGCTCTTCCTCCATCGCACGGACGCGTGGATGTTCGACGGCTACTCCAAGCGCACGGGCAACACGTGGCCCGTGTTCTCCTTCGAGAAGGGCGCGCCGATCCTGGCGGAGCAGGGCTTCACCAGCAAGCGCTGGGACGGCGAAGACGGCACCATGGCCTCGTGGCGTTCGCTCCTGCCGAAGGGCATCTCCGCAGACATCCTGCTCATGAATTCGAGCGGCAACCCCGACTACTTCGAGGCAGAGCCCAACAGCATCGCGCCCTCCACCGACATTCCCGTCCTGCGCAAGCCGCTGGCGCTTGCCATGAACCACAGCTTCTCGCTGCAGCAGCCCGATTCCGGCTACACGGTCGGCGGTCGCTGGCTCGACCACGGCGTCTACGCCTACGTCGGCTCGGTGCACGAGCCGTACCTACCGGCGTTCGTGCCGCCCTCGGTGCTGATCCAGCGCATCGCCGGCTACTGCCCGTTCCTCATCGCGGGCCGGCAGTGGGAGGGCGACACCATTCCGCAGGTGTGGCGCATCGCCACGGTCGGCGACCCGCTGATGACGGTGCCTGCGCCGAAGACCATCGCCATGCTGCCCGGGCGTGACCCCGCGCCGGCCGTCGGCCCCGGCGAGACCGACGTCCGCGCCTCCGCGCGCGCCGCGCTCGAGCGCGTGAAGACCGCCGACCCTGTCGCACTGCGCGAAGCCATCGGCACCGCCATGCATGACCTGGTGCTCACCGGCGACGATGCGGTGGCTGCCCAGCTCTGGAAGATCGCCAAGGCCAAGGGTGCCGCGGACGCGGTGGCACGCACCGCGCTCGGTCCGCTCTTCCGCGCCGGTACGCGCGCCGATTTCACCGACGCGTTCGCCATGGCCAAGGAGCCCACCGCCGAGGAGCTCGACATGCTGTGGCAGCTCTGGGCGCTTGACCTTGCCACCGTGCGCGACCCGGCGGTGGTGTCGCTCCTCAAGGCCAACCTGCGCGGGCCGCGCCTCGACATGGATGCAAAGGTGCTCCTCCCCGCGGTGCGCTCGCTCGACGGCAAGGTGGCCGCGGTCGAATGGCTGAACGGGTTGATCATCCGTGCCCCGGACCCCGAGGGCAAGCGCAAGCTCGCGGAGCTCCTCGGCCCCGGCTGAACGGCGATCGTCACTCGGTGGCGTTCCGCGCAGCCTTCTCGCCCGCGCGCTCGCCGCCGCCCATCGCCTCGCGCAGCCGCGCGACCACCTTCGCCGGGTCATGCTCGAACGCCGTCGGCGCACCGGGCGCATTCGGCTGGCGCACGCCCAGGAATCGCTCGTTGGCTGCCTGTTCCGTGCGCGCCACCAGCGCAACGCTGCCGGCGAACGTGGGGTGCAGTTCGTCGCGCTGCAGCAGGTCGCCGTCGGTCTCCACGCTCCAGCTGCGGCGCCCGGCCTCGAACGGCTTGCCGGAGCGCAGTTCAACCAGCAGCTTCGAGAGCGGCATCACCGCCACCCGCGGCTTGTCCTGCGCCCACGTGCGGATCCGCTCGTTGGCCTTGGCAAGCGTTTCCTTGCGCGGCATCTGCTTGGGCGTGAGCATCTTGCCTACCGCGGCCTGCATGTCGGGCAGGTCGCCCACCACCAGCGGAATGCCGGCCGCCACCACGCGGTCGAGCTGCTCGAGCCCCTTGTTGAGCAGCGCCAGTCGCTGCGCCTCGTCCTTGATCGGCGTGCGGTCCGCGCCGAGCGCGCCGTAGCAGAACCAGAAGAGGAAGTCGTCGGCCACCACCAGGGTTGCCTTCGGGTTCTCCGCCAGCGCGCCGTCCACCTGCGCGGTGCCCACCGGGATGGGGTTTGCAAAGAACAGTCCGGTGGCATCGCCGGTCACTGCGCCTGCCGCAACGCGCGCACTCAGCGCCACGTTCGCAAGCGTCATCTGCTCGAGCCGGCCCTGCCGCCCGCGCGCAAGCGGTGCACGCACGCCGAAGCCCGCGGTGGCGCTTGCCCCGATGAAGTGCACGTGCGAATAGAGCGTGGATGGATCGATGCCCGGCGTCGCATCGCGCGCCAGGCTCACGGGCATGGTGGCCGGCACCGCAAGCAGCACCGTCACGAAGGCCAGCACCAGCGCCATCGCCGAGAGGCCGCGCACGCCGATCCGGCTGTTCATGCCGGGTCCTCGCCGTGCGGCAGCACGCGCACCTGCGCCTTCTGGTTGGCCACCAGGTGACCGGGCGGCACGCTCTGCGTGACGAACACGCCGCCCGCCACCACCGAGCCGTCGCCGATCACCGTGTCGCCGCCCAGGATGGTGGCACCGGCATAGACCGTGACGCGCGCGCCGAGCGTGGGATGCCGCTTCGTGCCCTTGCGCAGCGAGCCGTCCGCGTCGCGCTCGAACTTCTTGGCGCCGAGCGTCACGCCCTGGTAGATGCGGCAGCCGTCGCCGATCTCGCACGTCTCGCCGATCACCACGCCGGTGCCGTGGTCGATGAAGACGCCGCGGCCGATGCGCGCGCCCGGATGGATGTCGATGCCCGTGGTGGAGTGCGCAAGCTCCGAGAGCATCCGCGGCAGGATGGGCACCTCGCGGATCCACAGTTCGTGCGCAAAGCGGTGCGCCGTCATGGCCGCGATGCCCGGATAGCAGAGGATCACCTCCGCCACGGTGCGCGCCGCCGGGTCGCCGCGGAACGCGGCCTGCACGTCCGCGGCCAGCAGTTCGCGGATGGCCGGAATCCGTGCCACCAGCTCGTCGGCCATGCGCTCCTTGTCGATGCCTGTGCTCGCGTCCACGGCGCGTGCCGCCGCGGCGATGCACTGCACCAGCGCGGCGCGAAGGGCGCGGACACGTTCGGCCACGAAGGTCTCGGCGTCCTCATGGACGGCCGCGTGGGTCACCGGGTGGAAGCCCGGGAAGGCAATCTCGCGCATGGACGCCAGCAGCCGGGCGGCCGAGGCATGGTCCAGGACCGCCGGGCCACCGATCCGGGCCGTGGCCGGATGGGCCGCCATCGAGTCCGCGATGGCGCGGTGGGTTCCGTCCTGCGTGGATGCTCCCATCGTCCTCCGATCGTAGCGGCATCGGCTATCCTCGCCGACCCCGCGCCGGGCTTCGGCGCCACGCACCACCGCACCGCGCAAATTCCATGGCAATCCTCATCGACGGCAATACTTCGGTCATCTGCCAGGGCATCACCGGCACCTCGGGCGCCTTCCACACGAAGGGCTGCTTCGACTACGGAACGCGCATGGTGGGCGGCACCACGCCAGGGAAGGGCGGCCAGAAGGACGCGAACGGCCTGCCGATCTTCGACACCGTGGCCCAGGCCGTGAAGTCCACGGGCGCCACCGCCAGCATGATCTTCGTGCCGCCGCCGTTCGCCGGCGACGCCATCCTCGAAGCCGCCGATGCGGGCGTCAAGACCATCGTGGCCATCACCGAGGGCATCCCCGTCCAGGACATGGTGCGCGTCCGTGCCCAGCTGGCTGG
>CAMBSR010000112.1 GCA_945870475.1 Phycisphaera mikurensis NBRC 102666 | reverse complement strand
CTGAGTCCCGGAGAGGGATCCGCCAATGGATGCCGCCGGGGATCGATCGCGCCGCCCCCAGGGAAACAACGTCGGGATTTCCCGTCACGAACGCACAGGGCCCGCGGACTGCTCCGCGGGCCCTGGGTCGTATCGCTTTGGGGAGCGCCTGATCGGCGCCCGGTCCGCTGTCAGTTCGCCTCGACCTCGATCTCGGCGCCGGCAGCGGAGAGCAGCTCGATCTTCCAGAATGCACTGCCTTCCTCCTCCTCCAGCTCGGCCTCGTGGAACGTGGCACCGGCGTTGGCGGCCAGCGCCTGCGCGACCGCGTCGCCCAGGGTGACCGTCGCGACGTCGAGCGCGTCGATCGACTCCTGGTACTCGTCCAGCTGACGGGCCGTGGGCACCCAGGTCGTCGAACCGATCACGGTCGAGTTGGACAGGCGCACGGTGACCAGGACGAACTCGCCGTCCGCCGCGTCCCACTTCAGCGTGCGCAGCACGGCGACGTTCGCCACGTCGTCCACCTCGGCCTCGAACGTCGGCAACGCGCTCTCGTCATCGGCGGCAGCAAGCGCGGCGGCGAACGCGGCGGCGTCGGCCGACTCCTCGGCCTCGTCGTCGCCGTCCTCGTCAGCGTCGTCGGCACCGTCGTCATCGTCGTAGCCATCGTCGTCCGCGTCGTCGAAGTCGTCGCCCGAGAAGGCCACGTCATCGAAGCTCGCGTCGAACTTGAAGTTGCCCGTCGAGGTGCCGAAGAGCGAGATCCCCATCCCGTCGGCCTCATGCCCCGCGAAGCGCTCCTCGAGCCCGGAAACGGTCAGCACCGGCGTGGCGCTCTCGTCCGCGAAGACCGCCATCGAGACCTCGCCGCCGAAGCTGGTCCACACCACGCGCAGGTCGTGCGCCCCCGTGCCGATCGATCCCGTCACGGTCTGCACGACGGCGCCGCCGACGCGCACCGTGGCCTGCAGCTGGCGCGTCGTATTGGTGCGGACGACGGCCACGTTGAGCCCGTCCGTCCAGCCGGAGGCGGCATTGAACGCCCCGAAGCCGAGCGCGATGCCGCTGGTGGCGGACTGCGTCGACTTGCCGGGGCGCGCGCTGGCGAGCAGGTGCTCGAACTCGAAGACGAAGCTGTCGGTCCAGTCGGCCGTCCACTCCGAGACATAGGCCGCGGAGCCGCCCTTGCCGTTGCTCTTGATGCGGATCTTGCCGCTCTTCTGCTCGATGCCGCACTTGTTGCGGCCCGTGCGCGAGTAATCGCGGGACTCGGTCTCGGACCACAGCGAGTCGTCGCGGGTGTTCGACGACGAATCGTCGCGGCGGCGCTCCGCCATGGCTTGGGGGGCGAACGCGGCGACGGCGAGCACTGCAACGGCGAGCGATCGGATCAGCATGGGTAGCTCCTCAGGGCGGCTGGGCGGCAAGTCGGAGCCTCGCTACTGTCACGACGATACGAACCCTGCCGCCCCGGCGCGACGTCCCCGGGGCCATTTCAGCCTAAAACGCCCATCCACCGCAAGCGAAGCAGCCCCCGGATCGCTCCGGGGGCTGCCTGATGGGTTCTTCACGGACGTACGGGCCACTGGGCCCGCGGAATCAATACCGGTAGTGGTCCGCCTTGTAGGGGCCGTTCACCGGCACGCCGATGTACTCGGCCTGGTCCTTGCGGAGCTCGGTGAGCTTGGCGCCGAGCTGCGTGAGGTGCAGGCGGGCGACCTTCTCGTCGAGGTGCTTGGGCAGAATGTAGACCTTCTTCTCGTACTTCTTGTGGTTGGTGAAGACCTCCAGCTGTGCCATCACTTGGTTGGTGAAGCTCGAGCTCATCACGAAGCTCGGGTGGCCGGTGGCGCAGCCCAGGTTCAGGAGGCGGCCCTCGGCGAGCATGATGATGCTCTTGCCGTTGGGCAGCTTCCACTCATCGACCTGCGGCTTGATGTTGACGCACGTGACGCCCGCCACCTTCTTCAGGCCGGCCATGTCGATCTCGTTGTCGAAGTGGCCGATGTTGCCGACGATGGCGTTGTGCTTCATCTTCAGCATGTCCTCGGCGCGGATGATGTCCTTGTTGCCGGTGGCGGTGATGAAGATGTCGGCGGTTCCGACGACGTCTTCGAGCGTGACCACCTCGTAGCCCTCCATGCACGCCTGCAGCGCGCAGATCGGGTCGATCTCGGTGACCTTCACGCGGCAGCCCTGTCCGCGCAGGCTCTGGCAGCTGCCCTTGCCCACGTCGCCGTAGCCGAACACCACGGCGACCTTGCCGCCCAGCATGACGTCGGTAGCGCGCATGATGCCGTCCACCAGCGAGTGGCGGCAGCCGTACAGATTGTCGAACTTGGTCTTGGTGACGGCGTCATTGACGTTGATCGCCGGGAAGAGGAGCTGGCCGAGCTCCTGCATCTGGTACAGCCGGTGCACGCCGGTCGTGGTCTCTTCCGTCACGCCCAGGATGTTCGGGGCGGTCTTGGTCCAGTAGCCGGCATGCTTTTCCTGCAGCGCGGTGAGGAGCTGCAGGATGACCGTGTACTCCTCGCTGTCCTCGGTGGTCGCGGTGGGCACGCTGCCGTGCTTCTCGAACGCGAGGCCCTTGTGGATCAGGAGCGTGGCGTCGCCGCCGTCGTCCAGGATCATGTTCGGGCCTTTGCCGTCCGTGAAGTGGAGGGCCTGCCAGGTGCACCACCAGTACTCATCCAGGGTCTCGCCCTTCCAGGCGAAGACCGGGATGCCCTTCGGGTTCTCCGGGGTGCCGGTCGGTCCGACGGCGACGGCCGCGGCGGCGTGGTCCTGCGTGCTGAAGATGTTGCAGCTGCACCAGCGCACCTCGGCGCCGAGGGCGACGAGCGTCTCGATGAGGACGGCCGTCTGGATGGTCATGTGCAGGCTGCCGATGATGCGGGCACCCTTGAGCGGGTTCTTGCCCTTGTACTCGGCGCGCAGCGCCATCAGTCCAGGCATCTCGACCTCGGCGAGCTCGATCTCCTTGCGGCCGAAGCGGACGGTCTCGGGAGAAAGGTCCTTGACCTTGAACGCCGGGAATTCGGTCAGGTTGAGGCGCGGGTTGCTGAGGAACGGGTTGGCGGTCTGCGTGGCGGTCGCGGTGGCGGTCGTGGTAGCGGTCGTGGTCATGGGTGCTCCGTGGGTGCTTCCATCCGTCCATCCGGATGGAAGCATGATTGTACCCCGGACCCGGGCCGAAAGGCGCAGCCGTCCGCCAACTTGGTCCATCAAGCCCGAATAATCGGGAGCGGCTTCGGCGAGGCGCACCCAATCCGGCCCGGATTGGGGCATCCTAAGCACCATGCCGACCACGCCGCTGCGGATTGCCCTCGTCTCCCTGCTCCTCTCCGGCTGCGGTTCGGTTCCTGCCGACCGCTACCAGGCGCCTCCGAAGGACGGCAGCGTGGCCGCCAACAGCGCGGACGTCGTGGACAACCCAGCCATCGTGCCGATGGGGATGAGCGGCGCGGATGAGCGTCGGGGAGCGCAGCACGCCGCAGGCGACTCCGCCGCGAAGCTCACCGCCATCGATCCAATCAACAACGAGCCCGTCAGCACCGACGCCCACGTCGGCTACTACGGGCAGTGGCAGGTCCGCTTCAACAGCGCAGCGAATGCCGTCCGGTTCGCTTCGCTTCCCAAGGCGCAGCGCGACGTGCTGGCGGCGCCACAGGTGCTGGCGCAGCAAGGCATCCGAAACAACGTCTGCCCACTCACCGGGGCTACGCTCACCGCCAGCGCGGCAGGCGTGATGGTGGATGGATCCATGGTGGGCTTCGCGACCATGGCAGACGCCAATCGCTTCCGCGCGCTCGACCGCGCCAAGCAGGACGCGATCATCGCTGCATGGAAGAAGGACGGATCGAGGTAGGCGTTGGCCGCGGCAACGAAGGTTGCACGCGACGACGCCAGGACACCGGTCGGCGGCACGCGTGATTGACGATGTCAGCTCCGCACGAGGAGCGCGGCGAAGAGCCCCGGCCCCTTGCCCGCCGTGTCCGGGCGCAGGCGCACGTGGCGCCGCACCGTGAAGCCGCTGCCGGCCGCAAAGCCAGCCATTTCGGCCTCGGAGAAGCCCAGGTGGCGGTGCCCCATGGTCTGCTGGTATCCCGAGCGATCGTGGCTTGCCATGTCCACCACCAGGAGCGACCCGCCCTTCCGGAAGCCGGGCGCGAGCGCGCGCAGCACGGCCGCAGGATCGTCCATGTGATGGACCACGAGCATGAGGATGCCGAGGTCCGCCTCGCCCGCAGCAAGCGGCGGCGCGAGCAGGTCGCCCTGACGGAACTCCACGTTCGAGAAACGCGCCAGCCGCTTGCGCGCGGCGGCCAGCATCGCCGGCTCGCGGTCGAGCGCGATGACCTTGCGCACGGCGGGCGCGAGTCGCTCGGCGGCCTCGCCCGTGCCGCAGCCAATGTCGACCGCCACCGCATCGGGCGGCAGGAGCCCAAGGAGCGCGTCCGAGACGAACGCATCGCCGAAGAGCTCGCGTCGCAGCTCGTCCCAGTCCCCGCCGATGCGGCCGAAGAAGGTGCGGCTGTCCACGCGACGCGCCGCGAGCACCTCGGCCAGGCGCGCATCGTCCTCGTCGAAGGATGCTGCGCTCCCGAGATGGTCACGGCTCATGCGCCAGAGCTCACGCATGTCGGCCGCCAGCGCGGCAGGCATCATGCGATAGAGGCTCTGCGTGCCCTCGGCGCGCTTGGTCACCCAGCCCTGCTCGAAGAGCGGCTTCAGGTGGCGGCTCACGGTGCTCTGCGGCAGCTGCAGGGCGCGCGACAGTTCGCCCACACCCAGCTCCTCGCGCTCGAGGAGACGCAGCACGCGCAGGCGCGCCACGTCCCCGAGCGTTCCCAGCCAGCTCAGCCAGCGTTCCCGGGGATTCGCGGGACCCGGGGTCATGGACCCAGCGGAAGCGCCGTGTCCTTGCTGCGGTTGACCTTGCGCTCGGCCAGCGCATCGGCGATGCGCGGGTCGTTCGGCAGGATGCCGTACGCCTGGCGGAGGCGACGCACGCCGTCGGAGTCCTTGCCGAACTTGAACGAGAGTTCCGCGGCGCGCATGTACGGCTCGATCGAGGGACGCTGGCCAGGGAGCGGCTCGTTCACCTTGATGGCGTCGAGCGCGGCGGTCATGGCGGTGTCCGGATCGCCCGAGTCCTCTGCCACGTGGCTGAGCGACATGTACGCGCGCCACGAGCGGAAGTCCTTGCCGAAGGCGCGCAGCAGCTGGTACGCGTCCTTCACGTCCTTCTGCTTGGCCATGCAGTCCGCCAGGCTCATGACGATGTCCTCGTTGGCCGGCTGCAGCCGGTAGGCGCGATCGAGCGAGCGGCGAGCCTCCTCGAGCTTGCCCTGGCCCATCATCGCGCGGCCGAGCGCGTACTGCGCGCGCCAGTCGCCGGGCTGGTCGCGGACCACGGGCTCCACGAGCGCGGCGGCCTCCTCGTACTGGCCGTGGCTGAGGCGCTCGTCGGCATCCTTGGAGCGGCTCTCGGCGTTTACGGAGGCCTTGCAGCCTGCGACGAACAGCGGCAGCGCCACCAGGTGGGCGGCGATGACGGCAATGGGTGCGATGGGGTACGAGCGTCCGTGCTTCGAGTTCATGTGCGGTGCCCTCCTGGCAGCGTCTGTCCCCGCCAACGGCGTCGGCGGGAGTTCGTGGGATGATATCGGCGTGCAGGATCCTGCGTCGACATTTCCCATGCTGCCGCCCGCCGCCCGTCCGCTCCCCGCCGCCGTCCTGCGCCATACGGGCTCGGACGTGGCGGACCACTTCGACGTGCTGCTTGCCGTTCGCACCCCTGCTGGCCCGGACGACCGCGCCTGTGCCACCTGGCGGACCCCGCGGGACCCGGGCTCGCTCGCCGTCGGTGAACGGCTGGCCGCGGAACGGATCGCCGACCACCGCGCCGACTACCTTGGGCTTCGCACCGAACGCGAGCTCGACCGCGGCCGCGGGCGGGTGACCCCGGTGCGGCACGGAACCTGGGGCGCCGCCGCCGGCGGCGCCGACATCGAACTGCACTGGCATGACGGAACGGGCACGGTGCTCCGGGCCACCCCTGACGGCACCTGGACGAGGACTCGCTGATGACGATGGAAACGATCGTGGTGACCCTGCTCCTGGCGGTCCTTGGCGGAGCATCCCTCCTCCTGACGCTCCTCACGCTTCCGGGCAACTGGCTGATCCTCCTGCTGGCGGGCGTGGCGCAGGTGTGGTCCATGTCGGGCGGCGGCACCCCGCTCTACAGCGGGTGGACGCTCGGGGCGCTCTTCCTGCTGGCGATCCTCGGCGAGGTGGCGGAGACCGGCATGGGCGCCGCGGGCGCACGCGCGGGCGGCGCGCGCGGGCGTGGTGCGTGGGGTGCGGTGCTCGGCTCGTTCGCGGGAGCGCTGTTGGGCACGGTGCTACTCGCCTTCATACCGCTTGGAGGAACGCTTGCCGGCGCACTCATCGGCGCAGCGGTCGGCGCGTTCATCGGAGAAATGACCTACGGCGATCGCTCCGCGGGAAGCCTGGTGCTCCCGGCGGCTGCCGCCGCGGCGGGCCGCATGGCAGGCATCGTGGTGAAGCTTGCCTTCGGAACCGCGATCTGGGTGGTGGTGGTGGTCGGCGCGCTGTGGAACTAGCACGCGCTCCAGGCGGCAATCGAATCACCGACCGCACCGAGGGCCGCAAAGGCCGCGGCGATGTTCCACTGCTGCTTCGCGCGCTCGCCGGTGGTGTTGCTGATGGAACGGATCTCGATCGCCGGGACGCCCGCGCGACGCGCGGCGTGCACCACCGCGGCGCCCTCCATGGCCTCGGCGATGGCGCCGGTGCGCATGCGCACCGCGTTCGCCGCCGTATCGGTGCCGGAGCACATGGCCACGGTGGCGATCTCGCACGCAGGGCCGAGCGAACGGAACGCACTCAAGAGCGCACCGTCCACGGGGACGCGGTTTCCCTCGAAATCGCCAAGCGGGAATCCGAGCACGCGCATGTCGCCCTGGCCTTCGGGGAGCGCGATGCCTTCCTCGGCGTAGATGCACGCGTCGGCCACGATCACGGTGCCGATGGCGAGGTTCGAGCCAGGCAATGCGCCGGCGATGCCCACGGAGACGACTGCAGCGAACGGCGTGCCCGCGGCGCGCGCCTCGGCAAGCGCCTCCGCCGTGGCCGCCGCCGCGTTGGTGCGACCAATGCCCGCCACCACCACGCGCACCGCCGGTGACGCGAGGCAGGCGGCACCGAGCGCCGAGCGCTCGGCCTCCACTGCGACGAT
>CAMBSR010000111.1 GCA_945870475.1 Phycisphaera mikurensis NBRC 102666 | reverse complement strand
GTAGGTACCGCCAGCAGCTCCGCAACCCAGTGGGCGTTTCTCGATTACGGCACGTCGAGCCCGGACGGCCCATATCCGGACTTCACCAACTTCACCTCGCTTGATTTCAACTTCGCTTCGACCTTGGTGGGTGGGACTCTCAAGTGCATCATCCGCTTTGCCGATGCCGCGAATTTCGCCGTTGAGAAGACCTTTTCCGGTTCATCGGGTTCGATGTCGTTCACCGTTCAGGACTTTGGCGGAATTGATCCGGTGAACATTGCGGGAGTGGGCCCCTTGTCCATCGAGTTCCTCCGCTCCGGCTCCAACGCCTCTGGGTCGCTGACGATCACGAACTTGGTCGCGAATGGCGCATCCATCCCCGCCCCTGGCGCCATCGCGCTCCTCAGCGTCGCTGGCCTCGCCGTCCGCCGCCGCCGCGCCTGACATCACGCTGCGCTCCACGCCGGCCTCGGCCGGTGTCCACACTCCACGCCCCCAAGCGCACCCGCGCCTGGGGGCGTGTCTTCGTTGAATGCCAGCACCGACAGTAACATCGCTCTGGCGGGGGTTGGCATCGCGTTCCGCCGGAGTTGAGGCCCTAAATCACCTTTTGGCATGAGGTTATGTGAAACAGCGAAGATGCTTCGGCGAAGATTTGCAACGTTGGCGCCTTCGCTGAATTTTTTGGGACTTCGATACTTGCACTCGGTCCTGCTGGAGTCATACTGCGGCTGGCTTCTGAGAGTCGGAAGAGCGCACTCTCCCCGTGCGGTCTGGTTTGACCCGAATCTCGAGTGGCCTGAACGGGCCTCCCTCCCGTTCCCAACTCGTCCCTTCCTCCCTTCCGATTTCTTTCTCCAATTCAGTCGATATTCCCGGCGATCTCAACAGGTCGCTTTCCGCGTGCCGACGGTCTCGGCGCTGTGATGCCCGCTCGAGAACGTGGGCAAATGGGCGATGACCCAGCAGGAGCTTCATCAGATGCTGAACAACACTCTCATCTCCTCAATGGTTCTGTCGGTGGCTTGCGCGAGCGCGGCGAATGCGACGGTGGTGTACAACACGATCGACCCGTTCACGACTCCGGCGTCAGCCTCGGCGACAACCTCTACCTTGTCCGGCTCTGTCAATACGGATCTGACCGGGACGCTTTGGAACCTTCGATCTATCTCAACGCGGACCACCAGCATCAGTCGCGCCACGACATCCGTGACGATTGGATCGGGCAGCATGGTGTTCGGCGTGACGCAGGTAGGCAGTGCCAGCACTGCCGCCAATAACGTTCAGCGGGGGGTCCTTGACTACAACTCGATCGACCAATTCCCGGACTTCACGGCCTTCACCTCGCTTGATTTCAACTTCGCTTCGACCCTGGATGGAACTCTCAAGTGCATCACCCGCCTCTCCGATGCCGGAAATTGGGCCGTTGAGAAGACAATGTCCGGCGCATCGGGTTCGATGTCGTTCACCCTTGCGGACTTCGGCGGAATTACCATGAACCAGGAGGCAATGGGCCCCTTGACCATCGAGTTCGTCCGCTCCGGCTCCAACGCCTCTGGATCGCTGACGATCACGAACTTGGTCGCGAATGGCGCATCCATCCCCGCTCCCGGCGCCCTCGCGCTCCTCGGCGTCGCCGGCCTCGCCGCTCGCCGCCGTCGCGCCTGACATCACGCTGCACTCCACGCCGGCCTCGGCCGGTGTCCACACTCCACGCCCCCAAGCGCTCACGCGTCTGGGGGCGTGTGTGCGTTGGGGGGCAGTCCACGCAATTGTCCGACGACCCGAGGCACGCTGACGCTCGCGGCGCGCCACACAAGTTTGGCGTCCACGCCGAAGTACTGGTGAATCACGATGTCGCGCATGCCGGCCATGTCCGACCAAGGGACATCAGGGTGCGCGAGGCGAAGTTGTGGCGAAACCCCTTTGGCCGCCTCGCCGATCACCGCAAAGTCGTAGAGCACCGCGCGAATCACGAGATCGTTCGCTGCAAACGACGCATGGTCCAGCCCAGCGACCCGGTTCGTGATCCGATCGCATGCCTCGATGATGTCCCCGAGCCGTGCCGCATCGTCACGCGGCATATCGCACTTCCCGAAGGATGATGTCGCGGACGTCCTGCTTCAGGCCGCCGACTGGTACGACGTCGACGGACTGGCCAAAGGTGCGCTCGAGCAGAGTCTTCACGGAGACAAGATCGAACAAGTCGCCTTCATCTGTCATTTCAACCAAGACATCAATGTCGGACTGCGGCGTTGCCTCGCCGCGTGCAATCGAGCCGAAGACTCCAATGCGGGCCACGTGACGTCGCGCGAGTTCCGATTGGAGCTTGCGAAGTTCAGCGAGGACTTCCGGGAGGGTGATCACGGGAGAGAGGTTACCGCGGTATCAGGCGGGAAGGAAGAGCAGGTGGCGGGGCGGTTCTGGCGGTGAATGGCGTTCACGCCCCCAAGCGCTCACGCGCCTGGGGGCGTGTGTGCGTTGGTGTTCATGTCATCTCGCAAGCATCGGCAGGTACAATCCGGTTCATGTCTTCTGCCCGCAATGACCGCAGCCAATGGCCGATTCACGTTGGCCCATTGCATGACCCGGAAGCTGGTCGGCGAGACATGGCATATTGGATGTCGCGCCCGGCCGACGAGCGAATGGCAGAACTTGACCGCTTGCGAGAGGAGCATGATGGCCCACAACCAAGACTGGCTCGAGTGGCTGTTGTCACTGAACGCCAACGGCGCTGAATACGTGATCGTCGGCGGCGTGGCCTTGGCGCATCACGGATTTCCGCGTTACACGGGTGACATCGATGTTCTCATTCATGCCACACCGGAGAATGCTGCGCGCGTCATGCAAGCGCTCAAAGATTTCGGGCTCGGATCGTTGAGTATTTCGCAAGACGATCTTTCGCGAAAGGACCGAGTGATTCAATTGGGTTTCCCGCCAGGGCGAATTGATGTCCTGACGTCCATTGACGGCGTCACTTGGGATGAAGTGCGCGCCCATTGCGAGCCGGGGAACTACGGTGGCGCGGCAACTCACTACATCTCGCGGGGTGATCTCATCCGCAACAAGCGCGCCTCGGGGCGCCCTCAGGACATTGCCGACGCAGCGCGCCTCGAAGAGCAATAGCCGCTGGCCTCGGCCGGCGTCCACACTCCACGCCCCCAAGCGCACCCGCGCCTGGGGGCGTGTGTGCATCCAAAATGCGCCCCGCGCCCTCCCAAAGCCGAATTCCGGCGTCCCCGGGGCGGGTGAGCCTCCTATACTTATTGCCCCATGCCGTACACCCTTCAGCCTGACCATGGCTACGGTCTCGAAGTCGAGGAGCAGTCCCACGCCCGCCCGCGCGGCGGCAAGGAGGGACTGGTCACCATCGACTCGGACAATCCGGACTACCTGCGCAACCACGTCCAGCTGCCGGACCGCTGGATCCTGAACATCGGGCCCCAGCACCCGGCCACCCACACCACGCTTCGCCTGGTGATGGAGCTCGACGGCGAGCGCGTGGCGCGCGTCACGCCGCACATCGGCTACCTGCACTCGGGCTTCGAGAAGCTCGGCGAGCACCACGACTACAACCAGTACGTCTGCACGATCAGCCGGATGGACTACATCTCGCCGATCGTCAACGACATCGCCTTCCACACCGGCGTGGAGCGCTTCTTCGGCATCGAGCCGACGCCGCGCTGCAAGGTGGTCCGCACCATCATGGCGGAGCTCGGGCGCATCCAGAACCACCTGCTGTGCGTCGGCGCCGCGGCGCTCGACCTCGGCGGATTCACGGGCTTCCTGTACGGCTTCAACGAGCGCGAGTTCATCTACGACATCGTGGAGTACATCAGCGGCCAGCGCTTCCACCCGGACTGGACGCGCGTGGGCGGCGCATGGCGCGACATCCCGTGCGACGACACGTTCAAGCGCATGATCAAGCACTTCGTGAACGAGCGGCTCCCGCGGGCCGTGAAGGACATGGAGACGCTCCTCACCCGCAACCGCATCTTCATCGACCGCCTCGAGGGCGTGGGCGCCATCAGCAAGCAGGACGCCATCGCCTGGGGCCTCACCGGCCCGATGGCGCGCTCCGCCGGCGTGCGCCGCGACCTCCGCAAGGACGAGCCCGTCCTCTGCTACGCCGATAACTGGGACGGCGAGGGCGCCGAGGCACCGAAGTTCGACGTGGTGGTCTGCCAGACCGGCGACTGCTTCGCGCGCTACCTGGTGCGCGTCGAGGAGATCAAGCAGAGCGCGCGCATCATCAACCAGCTGATCGACCGCATCCCCACCGGCCCGTTCAACCCCACCGACTCCGCCAAGATCACCCAGCCCGACAAGGCGAACATCTACGGCAGCATCGAGGGCGTCATCGAGAACTTCGAGCTCATGATGTGGAACAAGGGCTGGAAGGTGCCGATCGGCGAGGGCTACTTCCCGTTCGAGAGCCCCAACGGCGAGCTCGGCTACTTCATCGTCGGCGACGGCACCAAGTACCCGTGGCGCGTCCGCACCCGCCCGCCGTGCTTCGTGAACTACTCCGTGCTGCCGAAGCTCGTGGAAGGGCACCTGGTGTCCGATGCCATCGCGGTGATCGGCTCCATCAACGTCATCGCCGCGGAACTCGACAGGTAATCCGCGCCGCGTCCCGAACACGTCACCGCACCCCCGACGCCACCAACGCCCCAGAGGAACGATCACCATGGCCTGGCCAACCAAGCCCTCCGCCACCATGCAGGTCCCGCGTCGCGCGGAACCCTACGCCACCGCCGCCATGAAGGCGCGCTGGACCGCCGACGTCCTGCCCAAGTACGCCACGCGCCTGGGCGCGCTGATGCCCATCCTGCACGACGTGCAGCATGCGTACCGCCACGTGCCGTACCAGGCGCAGCTGGAGATTGCGGAGTTCCTGGGCATCTCGCCCGCGGACGTCCTCGACACCGTGAGCTTCTACGACGAGTTCACCATCGAGGAGCGCGGCGTGATGACCATCGGCGTCTGCCACTCGATCGCCTGCGAGCAGTGCACCTGCAGCAGCACCAAGCTCCTCGAGCGCGCGCGCGAGCGCCTCGGCATTGCCGCCGGCGAGACCTCCGACGACGGCCGCTTCACGCTCCTCGCCATGGACTGCCTCGGCAGCTGCGACACCGCCCCGGTGGCGCTCTTCAACGAGACGCTCCACGAGCAGCTCACGGTGGAGAAGCTCGACAAGCTCATTGACCAGGCACAGGCTGGGGCGCAGGCCGACACCAAGCACGGCACGCCCGGAGGCCATCACTGAGATGAACGCGCCCGAGGATCCGCCGCTCGCCCGGAGCATCGGCGCGTTCTTCGGGCACATCGTCGACGCCATCGTCTCCGACCCGAACGCGCGCACCGAGCGCGTCGAGGTCCGCAAGGAGGTCACCGAGGAACAGCGCCCCGACGGCGTGGTCCTCCGGAGGACCGTGATCGAGGAAGTGGTCCTCCCGCCCGGGACGGAGCCCTCCGCCAAGACCGCCGACGGCGCACCGCCGAAGGCCTGACAGACCAAGCACGCAGAGCAACCCATGCCCACCTCCGCAGACTTCAAGCCCACGCCCGTCCTCACCAAGCGCATTCCCGAGGACCGTGCCCAGCGCACCACCGTCTGGTACGACCAGTACGTCGCCACCGGCGGCTACAAGACGCTCGAGAAGGCCATCGCCATGCAGCCGGCGGAGATCGTCGAGCAGGTGAAGGGCGCGGTCCTGCGCGGTCGCGGCGGCGCGGGCTTCCCGGCCGGCCTCAAGTGGAGCTTCCTGCCCCCGGCCGACGGCGGCCCGCGGTACCTGGCCATCAACTGCGACGAGGCCGAGCCCGGCACCTTCAAGGACCGCCTGCTCGTGGACTTCGATCCGCACGCCGTGCTCGAGGGCATCGCCATCGCCGCCTACGCGTGCCAGATGCAGACGGCGTACTTCTTCATCCGCGGCGAGTACCACCACCAGGCCAAGGTGTTCCAGAAGGCGCTGGAGGAGGCGTACAAGAACGGCATCTTCGGCAAGCAGGGCCTGATGCGCGGCGCGTCCAAGCTCGCGGTGGACGTGGTGCTGCACCGCTCGGCCGGCGCGTACATCTGCGGCGAGGAGACGGCGCTCCTGGAGGCCATCGAGGGCAAGCGCGGCTGGCCGCGCGTGAAGCCGCCGTTCCCGGCGGTGAAGGGCCTCTTCGGCCGCCCGACCATCATCAACAACGTCGAGACGCTCGCCGCCGCGGTGCCCATCCTGGAGCACGGCGTGGACTGGTGGAAGAAGCTCGGCGTCGAGAGCACCCTCCCGGGCGGCATGCCGAGCTACGGCACCAAGCTCATGGGCGTGAGCGGCCACGTCAACAAGCCGAACACCTACGAGCTGGAGCTGGGCATCCCGCTCCGCATGCTGGTGGAGAAGCACTGCGGCGGCATGCGCAACGGCAAGAAGTTCAAGGCCGCCATCGCCGGCGGCGTCTCCATGGGCGTCCTGGGCACCGACCAGTACGACGCGCCCATGGACTTCGACATCGGCCGCAAGTACGACGTCCTGGGCCTGGGCACCGCGTGCCCGACGGTCTTCGACGAGGACACCGACATGGTGGCCGTGGCCCGCAACATCAGCCGCTTCTTCAAGGCGGAGAGCTGCGGCCAGTGCACGCCGTGCCGCGAAGGCAGCGGCTGGCTGCTCAAGCTCCTGACCCGCATCGAGAAGGGGGCAGGCACCACGCAGGACCTGGACATGCTGCTCGAGATCGCCGGCAGCATGGGCCTCACGCCCGGCACCACCATCTGCGGCCTGGCCGACGGCAACAACTGGGCCATCCGCACCATCGTCAACAAGTTCCGGCCCGAGTTCGAGAAGCGCGTGTCGCCGCGCTTCGTGCCGGTCTACGTGTCCGCGACGGCGGGGCGCTGAAGAGGGTGGATCCCGACGGCCCCAGTCGAACGCCGGCTCGCCCGGAAGTGCCCTCGCCGGTGGAATTCACCGGCCCGGCGCTTGCGGACCTGCCGGCTGCGGATCGTGAATGGATTGCGGCAGCCGTGGCGCGCATCATCCCGCTGCTCGGTTTCCCGGTGGTACGCGCTGCCGTGGAGTTCGTCCACGACCCGCGCATGTGCGCGCTCCATGCGCGCCACATGGGCCTTGATTCCACCACCGATGTGTTGACCTTCGCGCAGAACGAGCCCGGGCAGCCGGTCGACGTCGACGTGGCCGTCTGCGTGGACGAGGCCGCGCGCCGTGGGCAGGGCACCGCGCACGGCACGCGCGGGGAACTCCTCCTCTACGCACTCCACGGCCTGCTGCACGC
>CAMBSR010000110.1 GCA_945870475.1 Phycisphaera mikurensis NBRC 102666 | reverse complement strand
TCCTGGGCCAGCGCGGCCAGGACGCCCTTGACCTTGTTGGCCGCGATGCACATGCCGATGCCGGTGCCGCACATCAGGATGCCGCGGTCAGCCTGGCCGTCGGCCACGGCGCGAGCCACCAGGTACGCCACATCCGGGTAGTCGCACATGCTGCCGCCGCAGTCGCCGAGCATGTCCACGTCATAGCCGTCCGCCTTCAGGTGCTGGACCAAGGCAGAAACGGTCTGGAAGCCACGGTGATCGGATCCGACGGCAACGCGCATGGCTACCACACTCTACAGGAGCCGCGCTGAGCGGGCCCCGTTCAGAGCAGTTCCCGCAGACGTCCGGGAAGAACCTGCTCCAACCGCAGGGCAAGCGCGTCGTAGGCGACCTGCCCCATGCCGATGGGATCCTCAAGGTCTCCACCGGAATCGAGCATCTGCACCTTGTCCTGGTGCGCCTCGCCGCCCACCAGGGCCCGCGCGCCCATGAGGTGCGACCGCGTCATCGTGAGCACCAGCGTCGCCTTGCGGATCATCTCGGGCGTCAGCCGCTTGGAATGTCCGTCGAAATGAATGCCGCGTCCCCGCAATGTCTCGAGCGTCTCATGGCTGGTGGGGCTTCCGTCCCACGCACCGAGCCCGGCAGAAGCCACGAACACCTCGCGACCCTGGCCCGGGACCTTCCCCTCGTCAAGGAGGTGACGAGCGATGGCCTCGGCCATGGGCGAACGGCACGTGTTGCCGGTGCATACGAACAGGACGGTCTTCACGGCGCGGCATCCTACGGAACACGGGTACCTTGGTGGGACACGTCCTTCAACCGAGGCCTCACGTGGAATTCATCGAACAACCGCTCACCTGGAATCGCCTGCGCGCGCAGGGCGTGACGTCCGCCGAGGAACCGGCGGGAGAGCTCCACCTCGACCTCGACGAATCGACGACGGTAGTGCCCTTCGACCTGGCCGCGCACGAGCATTCCGGAACAGTCCCGGCCGGCGTCCTGCGCGTCCCGCGCGCGGAGATCGGCCCCATCGTCGAGGGCATCGTCCACAAGCTGAAGCTGCCGGAGGTGGTGGTCATCCCCGTGGGCCGCTGGCGCGACGTCTTCGACGCGGTGGCCACGCCGATGAGCACGCACGAACAGTGGCGCGCCATCGACGCCGCCGCCATGGTGGAGCTCAACACGCGCGACCCGCTCCTCTTCGGCCCCGAGCACCATCACCTGCTGCGCGACCTGGTGGATGCGGTGGTGGATGCCGGCGTCGGCGCATCGCAATCGATCAGCGTGGTGGCCATCGGCGTGCGCGTGGTGATCGAGGTCATCCCGGGAGGCCAGCTGATCGTCCTGGCCGGCGACGAGCACCTGGCGGCACCCGTCCGCGGGGTCATCGACCATCATTCGGCACAGGCGTGACGTCCGGCTCGCGAGGCGCAGGATCGGCGCCTTCGTGCGGATCTCCGTCGCTCTCGTAGGCGGCGCCACAGAACGCGCAGCGGTAGACGGGCGGTTCCCAGGCGGGCCCCTGCTGCTGCCGGCACTTCGGGCAGACCCCTCGACGCAGGTAGGGCCGCGTGGTGCGCCGCGCCAGCGAGCCGACCAGGTCACCCACCAGCACCGCCGGCACCAGCAGGAAGATCGAGAACAGCACCATGCCGATCGCGATCAGGGGCAGCGTGAAGGTGCCCACGAATGCGATGCCAAACGCACCGAGGTACAGGAAAAACACGGTGATCCCGTAGTGCGCGCGGATGGCGGCAAAAAACCGCTGGAGCATCCCCAGAGGATACGCACCCGCGGCCCCGGGCCGGATCCGGCTACACTGACTTTCAGCAAAAACAAGTCACTCACGGGAGCCCCGAACATGGCATCGCATCTCAAGGTCAACTGCGACCGGTCCGCAATCGTCGAAGCGCTCGCGCTGGCGTCCGCCGTGGTGCCGACCCGCACGACCACGCCCGTCCTCACCTGCCTCAAGCTGACCGCCAAGGACGGCGAGCTGGTGCTCCGCGCCACCGACGGCCAGATCTCCCTGGCGCTCTCCGTGCCCAACGTGGAAGTGGTCTCCGAGGGCGAGGCACTGATCCCGGCCGACAAGCTCGGCCAGATCGTCCGCACCTGCGAGGACTCCACGGTCACGCTGGAGATGGACAAGAACGTGGCCACCGTGAAGAGCGAGGGCAGCACCTTCAAGATCTTCGGCTACGACCCCAAGGACTACCCGGCCGGCCGCGACCCGCAGCCCACCGGCGCCTTCGAGGCCACCGCGGAGACCATCCGCCGGCTCGTGGCACGCACCATCTTCGCCACCGCCGTGGAGAACGCGCGCTTCGCGATCAATGGCGTGCTCATGGAACGCAAGGGCAAGCGCATCCGCCTCGTCGGCACCGACGGCAAGCGCCTGGCAGTGGCCGCCGGCGGCTGCACGGGTGACGGCGACATGACGCTCATCGTCCCGTCCAAGAGCCTCAACATCCTCGTCAAGATGCTCAGCGAGCCCGACGCGAAGGTCACCATCGGCAAGGCCGAGGGACAGGCCGTCTTCCAGGTGGAAGGGACGGGCATGCTCGTCACCAGCCTGGTGGAAGGCACCTTCCCTCCCTTCGAGGACGTCATCCCCAAGGACCAGGACAAGCGCGTCACCTTCGACGCCGCGGACCTGGCCACCGCCATCCGCCGCGCCGCCCTGCTCACCAACGAGGAATCCAAGGGCGTCCGCTTCGCCTTCAAGGGCGACACGCTGGTGGTCTCGAGCCGCGCCCCAGAGATGGGCGAAGCCGAGATCCGCGTGCCCATGTCCGGCTACCAGGGTGAAGCCATCGAGATCGGCTTCCAGCCGGCCTTCATCGTCGACGCGCTCAAGGTGGTCGACGGCGAGCAGGTGATGATCGAGATGCGCAACCCGCAGAAGCCCGGCGTGTTCAAGGTGGGCCAGGAGTTCACCTACGTGGTGATGCCGGTGAACGTGGTCTGACGCAGGCCCGGCGCGGAGGCGCATCGCGCACACCGCTCGGAACGAGCACCGAACGAAACAGGGGCCGACCCATCGATGGGACGGCCCCTGCTATTTCTTGCATGGGCTGCGATCGACACGGCCATTGGCCGCATCGCCGCACGCCGCACGGTCACTTGCCCTTGCCGTACTTCACGCTGCAGCCGTACGGCTTGGTGGTGGCCGGCGAGACATCCTTGCCGTCCTTGAGCGCCTGGATGGCGTTCACGACGTAGTTCTTGGGGTTCTTGTCGGCCTGGTCATCGATGGCGCCGGCATAGACCAGCACGCCCTTGGAGTCGATCACGTAGCAGTGCGGCGTGGTCTTGGCGGCATACGCGTGGCCGACCATGCCGTCGCCGTCGATCAGCGCAGGGGCCATGACCTTGTTCTGGGCGAGGTACTCGCCGCTCTCCGCGGGCTTGTTGGCGGTGGCGGCGGTGGAGTTGATGAAGAGGAAGGCCACGTCCGGGGTGATCGCCTTGCTGTCCGCCATCATCTTGGACACCGAGCCGTCCTCCATCTTCTCGCGGCAGACCGGGCAGCCGGGGTTCATCCACTCGAGGACCACGACCTTGCCCTTGAAGTCAGCGAGGCTGACGTCCTTGCCGGCGGAGTCCTTCAGCGTGAAGGCCGGCGCGGCCTTGCCGACCATGGCGACTTCCTTGGCCATCTCCTTGGCGGCTTCCTTCTTGGATTCCTTCTTGGAATCCTGCATGGGGGCGGCGTAGGCGATGCCCACGGTGAGTGCGGCGGCGATGCCGCAGGTGACGAAGAGCTTCATGGTGTTCATGGTTTCACTCCGAATGCGGTCCCGCGACCGGGGGACCCAACGGTGCCTGGATGAATGCGCCAGGCGCGCGGTTGCTTTGCACGGCTCACTTCGACGGCGGAGCCTGGTCCGATGCACCCACCCCGTTGGCCCCGAATGCCCCGTCCGGGCCGGCCAGGGGGTGCGGGATGGTCAGCCAAACGCACGGCTCCGAGGGGTCATTGCCAAGGAGGACAAGCCCCGCCACGGCGGGCTCGCCCGGGCCTTGCCCCAATGACTGGAGGGTGAATTCCACGCGGAATCGATCGCCGTTGACCGTGCCGTCCACGGCCACGGTGCCGTCGGGCACGCCAAGCTGCATCCCCGGGATGGCGGCCGGGATGAAGCGCACGGTGGACGTGCCACGGCTTGGACCCTCGATCCGCACGGTGTTGTTCTCGAGGCTCGCGAAGATGCCGGCCGATGCGGCCGTCGCCGGCAACGCGCGGCCACCGAACGAACCGCCGTTCAGGCGAACATCGGTGCCGGCCTCTGCCAAGGGCGGCCAGTCGCCGCCCGCCACCAGCGTGGAGACGGTGCAGCGCTCCTTGCAGGCCATGACCTTTGCGCGCACCTTCCACGCGGCATTCGCGTCCGGCTTGTTGTCGCGCGACCACGGATCATCGCCGACGCCATCGACGCGCTTCACCGGAACCAGGTACTCCACCGAACGCGAGTAGCCGTAGAAGACGCTTCCGTCCAGCGTGCGCGCCTCCGGGCGCGGGAACACGGTGCGGCCGGCGCGCCATCCTGCGGGCAGCGTGAGCTCGAAGCTCGGCGCATTGCCGCTGTCGCCGGGGTTCTCCCAGTAGACGTGCCAACCCGGCGTCGGGGTGATCGAGGCCACCAGGATCCACGATCGGTCGCTCGACTGCGCCCACCGGAACGAGCTGCGGTCGATGCCCTCGGTGCGCGGGCGCGCGGCATCCGGCGCTGCCGACGGATCGGCGGCCTGCCCTGCATCCTGGCCATCGGCCGGAGCGGCGTCCTGCGGAACCGGCGCACCGGAAAGAGCGAGCGCCACGAACGCAACGGCAGAGGCAGCGGCGGAAAGCGTCATGTGCGCAGTATCTCACCCGAATCGCCCCCACGGCGAACGCCTTGCGGAAAGGCCGCATTCCGCGGACACTTCCCGCATGCACACCCTCGCCCGCGCCACTCCCGCCCGCGTTGCCGCCGCCGCCCTCCTGCTTGCAGGCGCCGCCGGATGCGACGTCAAGACCAGCGACCGCGACCTGATCCTCCTGGACCCTCCCGGCGCCGTCGACAAGCTGAACGCGCGCTCGGGGATGTTCGAGAAGGAGACGGTGGGCTGCTGGGTGGATCCGCGCAGTGCGGAGGCGTACGGCAAGGGCCACATCGCCGGCGCCATCAACGTGCCGCTGGCCAGCATGCAGGAGACGGCCGCCGTGAAGCTGGCCGGCCACAACCTGTTCGTGGTGTACGGCGAGGGCTTCCAGGATCCGCTCGCCAAGGCCGGCGCAAAGCGGCTGCTGGAGGTCGGCTTCAAGAAGGGCACCGTGTTCGTCCTGGAAGGCGGCACGCGCGCGTGGCAGAAGGACGGCTACACGCTGGTGACCGGCAATGCTCCGGCCGGCGGCGCGCTGCCAGTGAAGGACGCGAAGCCCGCGTCGACCGGCGGCGTGGAAGTTCCGGAGCAGGGCGTCCGCTGAGCATCGGCGGACCGAGGCCCCGGCTGGTCGGCCGCTCGTCGGAGCCCATGGGCGGGCGCTGAAACAAGATCACTGCCGAAACGCAGCGAGCCGCGCCAGAAGCGCGGCTCGCTGCCGTTGGGTCATGCAGGAACGCGAACCCGCGTCACTTCAGCGCTTCGACGCCCGCCACGATCTCGGTGAGCTCGGTGGTGATGCGTGCCTGGCGCGCGCGGTTGAAGCTGCGCTTCAGCGTGCGGCCCAGTCCGCCGGCGTTGTCGGTGGCGGCCTTCATGGCCACCATGCGCATCACGTTCTCGCTGACCACGGCATCGAGGAACGCCTGGTAGAGCGAGACCTTCACGGAGCGCGGCAGGAGCTCGTCGAGGAGCTCGGGCGCGGACGGGCTGAAGTCGAAGTTGGCGTTGGCGCCCGCGGCTTCGGCACCCTCGGGGGCCTTCGGCAGCGACAGCGGGAGGAGCTGCATCACTTCCGGGCGCTGGCGCGCGGCGGAGATGAAGCGCATGTAGACGACCTTCACCGAGGAGAACTCGCCCGCAACGTAGCGGTCGATGTAGTCCTGGCCGATCTTCTCCACGACTTCGTACTGGGGACGGTCGCCCACCGCGTGGCGGTTGGAGACTTCCTGCTTCTGGTACTTGAAGAAGCCGAGCGCCTTGCGGCCCGAGGCGTCGAGCACCACTTCGCTGCCGCCCGCACGGATCTCCGCGAGGAGCCTGGTGGCGGTGCGCAGCACGTTCGAGTTGTAGGCGCCGCAGAGGCCGCGGTCGGAGGCGATCACCAGGACCAGCTCCTTGCCCGAGGCACGGGCCGGCTTCTCGAGGAGCGGATGGCTGGTGTCGCCGGCCTGGGCGGAGACCTTGGCGACGAGGCCGCGGATGGTGTCGGTGTACGGCCGGCTGTTCTTGGCACGCGCGAGCGCGGCCGTGAACTTGGCCGTGGCGATCATCTGCATCGTCTTCGTGATGCGCTGGATCGTCTTGACGGCAACGATGCGCTTCTTGATTTCGCGGAGCTGTGCCATAGGGGGTGAAATGATAGCCGATGGGGGTGGCACCCGGCCGGAAGGCTGAATTCACTGGGGCGCAGGCGATTGCGGCGTTCCGTGGCCCTCCCCGCGGCCGTCGCCGGGACGATCGGGGACCTCAGAGCCGCAGCCCGTCGTACCCCAGCTCCACCCCGGCCGGCAGCCGTGCGGAGAGCTCCGCGTGCCGGACGTCATGGGTCATGTGGGTGAAGACGGTGCGCCGGGCACCGGACTCGGACGCCGCACCCAGCGCCTCGTCGAGGCTGAAGTGGGTGGGATGCTTGCGCTCGCGGAGCATGTCGAGGACCAGGGTCTGCAGGCCGCGCAACGGCGCCCACGACTCGGGCGGGATGCCGTTGACGTCGGTGCAGTAGGCGAGCGGCAGCGGCGTGCCGGCGACGGGGGTGGCGGCGTCGAATCGCCACCCGAGGATCGGCAGCGCGCCATGCAGCAGGCGCACCGGTGTCGCGTCGATGCCGAAGAGGCGCACCGGGCGCCCCGGCTCGACCACGGTGGTCAGCACGTCCGCCACGAAGCTCTTGTTGACGTTGCGATGCGGCCGGAAGATGTGGTCGTAGATGCGCGTGAGCTCGTCGAGCACGGTGCGTTCGGCGTAGAGGTGCACCGGCGCCTGCATGGTGACGTTGTAGAGCCGCGCGTCGTCGAGGCCGAAGACATGGTCCACGTGCGCGTGCGTGAAGAGGATGGCGTCCACGCGGCGGATGCGGTGGCGCAGCGCGTGCTCGCGGTGGTCGGGCGGGCAGTCCACCAGGATGACGCGCGGGTTCCCCTCGGGATCGTTGAACTCGAGCATCGC
>CAMBSR010000109.1 GCA_945870475.1 Phycisphaera mikurensis NBRC 102666 | reverse complement strand
AGGGTCTCCGTGAATTCGCCGAGAAGCCGCGCCCGCTCGAGCGCCGGGTCCGGAACCAGGAGCGTGCGCAGCATGCGTCCGTCGCCGGCGGGCGCGTCGTCCGGCGTTCCGCTCACCGTCCGTCCGGTGCACGCCTTCGTTGCCGTGCGCGCGCCGGGCCGCCGGACCAGCGCGCCGCTCCAGAGCACCTGCTGCACCAGCCTGCCGTGCTCGCCGATGAACTCCACCTCGTCATCGGGATCCGTCTCGCCCCATCCGAGGTCCATGCCGGGCCCGAGCTTGATTGCACCGCCCGCGCGGCCGCGCATGGTTGCGCGCAGCGATTCGAGCGACGGCAGCAGGTCTTCCGCGCGATGGATCCTTCCCCCGCCTGCGCGCCGTGCGGGATCCGCGTGCGCGAACGGCGCATCTCCCGGCTCCGCCACCGCGTCCGCGCAACGCACCGTGCATGATGCATTGCGCGCGGCCATCCACGCACGCAGCGGCTGCATGTCCACGCCCACGGCTTCGGCCACGCTGGCCAGTGCCATCAGGTCCCCGCCGATCCCGCAGCAGAGGTCGTCGATGCGCGCGGCGCCCGCTTCGCGGAAGCGCGCGGCCTTCCACGCGGCGGTCGCCGGCGAGCTCGCCATCTCCACGCCGGGGCGGTCGCACCAGAGCGTGTCGGCGCGTCCGCCGAACTTGTCCCTTGCGCGCGTGCGTGCCATCGAGAGCTCGATGGCCGCGGTCACCGTGTCGGCAGGGAACGCCTTGCGCAGGCGCTCGATGACGCCCGCGGCCGGGGCCGCGTCGATCCCGCGCAGCGCTTCCAGCAGCGGCGCTGCCGACGCCTCCGCCAGCCGCGCCCACGCCTCCGAGCCTTCCGAAGCGCCCGGGGCGCCCGCCATGCGGTCAGCTCTTCTCCGCCTCGCGCGCGCCTGCGGCATCGCCGAGGAGCACCGAGAGCGAACGCAGGTCATCGGTGGAGTCGAGGACGATCTTCACGATGATGGTGAGCGGCACGGCGAAGAACATGCCGGCGATGCCGAGGAGGTATCCCCACACCACCAGGGAGAGGAGCACCACCAGCGGCGAGAGGCCCAGGCGCGCGCCCAGCATCTTCGGCTGCAGCACGCTGCCGATGAGGACGCCGGCCAGTGCCTGCACGATCGCCATGGCCAGTGCGCCGCCCCAGCCCTGCGTCACGAGCGCGATCGCCACCACCAGCAGGCTGGCCACGATGGCACCGATCGTCGGGATGTAGTTCAGGAAGAACACCAGGAACGAGAGCAGGAACGCGAACGGCACGCCGATGGCCACGCATGCCACCCAGTTGATCACGGCCAGCACCACGTTGAGCTGCGTGATCACCACCAGGAACGTGCGCACCTTGTCGGCCACGCTGTTGAGCCCGCTCCCGGACATCGCGGCGGGGAACGCCACGCGCACCTTGGCCGGGAAGCTCGATGCCTCCGCGATGATGAACGCGCTGACGAGCAGCACGAAGAGCAGGTTCTGGAGCACCTTGGCGACCGACAGGACGATGACGTCCGCGAAGTCGGCGATCTTCCATTCGTGCGCGGCGCGCATGATGCGGTCGGGATCGATGTCGAGGCCGCGACCCTTGACGGCCTCCAGCCCGGTGAGCAGCAGTTCGTCGATGCGCTTCTCGTACTCGGGAAGCAGTGGCTTGATTGCCGCCGCCGACTGGCTCAGGTAGAAGCCGATGCCGAGCGCGCCGCCGAGCGTGAGCGCCAGCACGATGAGGAGCGCGATCCAGCGCGGCACGCCGAGCTTGCCCTGGAGCAGCGCCAGCGGCAGGATGGCGATCATGCTGATGAACGCCGCCGCCAGGATCGGCGTCAGGATCCCGGACGCCTCGCGGATGCCCGCGGCGACCACCACGATGGCCGCCAGGATCAGCAGGATGGAGTGGCCGCGCCCGCTCGATTGGGCCGTGTTGTCCGGGGTTGCTTGCATGAATGGCATGGTTCGCTCGCTTCTCAGCTGTTCTTGCGTGCCGGCGTCGCCGGCAGCACCTTGATGCGGATGTCGCGGTATTCGACGTGGTCGCCGTGGCCGAGGAAGCCGATGTGTCCCGCGGTTCGCTTCAGGCCGGGGTGCTCCTTGCCGCTCAGCGTGCCGGCCTTCGACGCTTCGTCGAGGTCGACGTCCTGGATCACCTTCCCGTTGAGCGTGACCTTCACGCGCCGTCCGTCGACCACGATCTCCTCGTCGTTCCATTCGCCGACGGGCCGAAGAGCGGCGGTGCTGCCGGTGGATGCCGAGATGCCGTACACGCTGCCGTGGCGCTGCCAGGGCTTGAGCCACTCCCGGTACTTCTCGTGGCCGTCATCGAGCACCTGGATCTCCATGCCCTCGTATGCCGCGTCGCCGGTGGCGGGCGCCCGCACGCCGATGCCGTTGTTGGCGCCCGGCGCCAACTTGAAGCTGAAGCGCAGGACGAAGTTGGCGTACTGGGTGTGGGTGTAGATGTTGGTGCCCTTCGGGCCGCACACGATCGCGCCCGACTCCACCGAGTAGCCCGCGGTGTCGCCCACCCAGCCGGTGAGCGTCCGGCCGTCGAAGAGCGGCGTGAAGCCGCCTTCGGTCGCACGCGCGTCGGCTGCAGCGGGCGCTGCGGCATTCGTCGTGGGGGCGACGGCCTTCTCCGTGGCCGCCTGCTGCGCGCAGCCGGCGATGGAGGCGAGGAGCAGCACGGAAGCGATGCGCATCGGCGCACGGTACCACGCGCATCGTGCGCCTCGGCCGTTACGCTTGCCGCGAATGGCACGTGCGCGACCGCACCATCCAGGCGACGACGGCGTCGGCTCGCTCTTCGGGAATTCTCCCGTCGATCGCGCCATGGAGCGCGTGCCGCCGGCGCCGGTGCCGTCCGGAGTGCGCGCGCTCGCGGACCAATTGCCGCACCATCTGCGGCTCGGCACCAGCAGCTGGGCGTATCCGGGCTGGCGCGGCATGATCTTCGGTGCGCGCGCTCCCGCCAATGCGCTGGCGCGCGATGGGCTGGCTGCCTACGCCGCGTGGCCGCTCTTCGGCACCGTCGGCCTCGACCGCGCCTTCTACGCGACGCCGTCGGTCGCGGAGTACCAGGCGCTGGCATCGCTCGTGTCCGATGGCTTCCGCTTCACGGTCAAGGCCGAGCAGCGCTGCACGCGTCCGGACATGGACGGCGCGGGGTCCACGCTCGGCAGCACCACCGCGCTGCGCGCCGGCGGCGTCGCCAACCCGCACTTCATGGATCCAACGTTCATCCGCGACGAGGTGCTCGCGCCCGCGATCGAGGGGCTGGGTGCCAGGCTCGGCCCCGTGGTGTTCCAGTTCCCGTACCTCGACCTCTCCGCGCGCGGACGCATCGGCGGCACGGAGCGGTTCGTCGACATGCTTGCCACATGCTTCGGTGCGCTGCGCGGCATCGAGTGCGCCGGCGCGCCCGTCACCTTCGCCATCGAGGTCCGCAACCGCGAGCTCTTCCGCCCCGAGCACGCGGCGCGCTATTCGCAGGCGCTTGCGTCGGTGGGCGCGGTGCACTGCTACCTGCAGCACCCCACCGTCTCCACCGTCACCGAGCAGGAGCGGGCGCTCGCGGCGGCCGGAAGCGGCGCCCAGCATTTCCGCGCGCTGGTGGTTCGCTGGATGCTCGCCGCCGGCACCACGTACGAGTCCGCGTCCGAGGCGTTCGAGCCATTCGATCGCCTGCAGGCGCCGGATGTCCCGGTGCGCACCGAGATTGCCGCGCTCCTGTCGCACGCCTCGCCCGCGCGCCCGGGATTCGTGGTCATCAACAACAAGGCCGAGGGCAGCGCCGCCCTCTCGGTGCAGCTGCTGGCGGAAGAGGTCGCGGCCGCCCGACCGGGCTAGTATTGGGGCTCCCCGTCACTGCCTCGCGCACCAGGAACATCATGAAGCAGCACCGCCTCCACGCTCTCGCCTCGTTGTTCGCCGTGTCCTTCTCGCTTTCCGCCGCGCAGGCGCAGTCCCCCGCGCCGGCCAAGGCGCCCGCGGACGCCACTGCCCCGGCGAAGGGCGCGTCCATGCCCAAGCTCAAGCTCCAGCGGGTCTCCCCGGAAGTGGTGCTTCGCCGTCCCATCCAGGTGGTCTTCGAACCGGGCAACGACGAGCGCATGTACGTGGTGGAGCAGCCGGGTCGCGTCCTCGTCCTGGATCCCGCGGCGCGCGATTCCAAGGAAGCACCGGTCTTCATGGACATCCGCAAGCAGGTCAACAGCGCAGGCAACGAGGAAGGGCTCCTCTCGCTCGCGTTCCACCCGGACTTCGCGAAGAACCTCACGTTCTTCACCTTCTACACCATGCGCGACCAGGAGGGCCAGCGCCACGACGTGCTCTCGCGCTGGACCATGGACAAGGAGACGAGGACCGCGAAGCCCGACAGCGAGAAGGTGCTCCTCTCCATCGACGATCCGTACTCGAACCACAACGGCGGCACGATCCTCTTCGGCCCCGACGGCATGCTCTACCTGAGCTGCGGCGACGGCGGCGCGGCCAACGACCCGAAGCTCGCGGGGCAGGACCTGGGGACGCTGCTGGCGAAGATCCTGCGCATCGACGTCGACCATCCCGAGGGCGATCGCCCCTACGGCATCCCGAAGGACAACCCGTTCGTCGGCGTCGACGGCGCGCGCCCGGAGATCTGGGCGTACGGCCTCCGCAACGTCTGGCGCATGTCGTTCGACCGCGGCACCGGCGAGCTGTACGCAGGCGACGTCGGCCAGAACCAGTACGAGGAAGTGGACATCATCACCAGGGGCGGCAACTACGGTTGGAACCCGCGCGAGGCGCAGCACGCGTTCCCGGGCGGCCAGGCCGGCAAGTTCGGGAGCGACTACATCGACCCGATCGCCGAGTACCCGCACTCCGAGGGCGTGAGCATCACCGGCGGCTTCGTCTGCCGCGGCAAGGATGCGGGTGCGCTGGAAGGCGTCTACCTCTACGCGGACCTCGTCTCCTGCCGCATCTGGGGCCTGCGCGCCGAGAAGGGCAAGCTGGTCAACGGGCCCGAGGTGCTGCACACCACGCGCAACCACCTCCCCACCAGCTTCGGGCAGGCCAACGACGGCACCGTCTACCTGGTGACCTTCGAGGGCAGCCAGGATCCGCGCGCGAAGGGCGCGGTGTGGCGCATTTCCGCGGAACGTTGACCTCGCTTGGGAGCCGTTTCGCTTCCGGTGCTCGCCGCGCGCCTTGACCGCGCATCACCGCGCCCTACGATGCGTGCCATGACTGCACCGCTGTCCATGTCGCCTGTTCTGCGCCCGTCCCGTGGACGCCGCGTCCTCGGCCTGTTCGTGTGTGCTTCGATGGCCTCGATCCTTGCCGCCTGCGACAACCGCAGCGACGCAGACCTCTGGGGCGACTCGATGTCGCCGACACAGATGCAGCGGGCGAGCCAGGGCCCGGGTCCCGGTGGCAACCTGTACGCCACCACGGAGGGCGACAGCGGCGACCCCTTCATCGACAATCCGAACTACCCGTTCGTGCAGGGCGCGTGGTGGTCGAACCCGGCGTACAACGGTGGTTGATGGCGGCGGCTGACGGCGACGCGCCTTGCGTGTCATGCTTCCTGCGCGGGCACCGCCGACGCCGGCCGCACCGGGTGCACGCGGCGGAATCCGCCTTCTGGGACGGCGCGAGCGCACAGCAACTCCACCAGGTCCTCCAGCGGCACCGGCGCAAAGTTCCAGCAGTCGACGCCCACGTCGATTGAACGGCCGAATTCCTCCACCGAGCCGTGTGCATGCCCATGCAGGTGCAGCGCCCCCGCCCACATGCCGCGCCATTGCCGGATGGGGTAGTGGTGGCACACCACGCGCAGGCGCGGCATGGCACCCGGTGCATCCACGCGGAACATGCGCGATTCCTTCGCGCTGCGGAACAGCCGAGCGAACGACGGCGACACGGGATCCTGGTTGCCGGTGACCAGGTGGATGCGCCGGCAGCGGATCCGGGCGAGCGTGGCACGTGCCTCGCAGCGCACTGGCCGGCTCTTCCAGTCGATGCCGCCGAACACGTCGCCGAGGTGAAGCAGCTCGTCGCGCTTGCCGACGCGCGCGTTGATCGCATCGAGGAGCGCGCCGTCCATTTCGCGCACATCCCGGAAGGGGCGGCCGAAGAGTTCGATCGCCTCGGCGTGCCCGAAGTGCGTGTCGGCGGTGACCCAGATGCGGCGTGCCATGCGGTTCAGCGTAGTGGGGCAGGGTGGTGGCGCCGCGGCGGCGGGGCGCGGACCGCGTCCGTACACTCCCTGCCATGCCGCGTCACCTGCTGCAACTCGAAGGCCTCGACGCACCTGCGCTCACGGCGCTCCTCGACCGGGCGGAGTCGTTCATTCCCGCCGCCCGCGGCGAGGCGGCAGCACCGGCGTCGCTTGCGGACAAGCTGGTCGCCAACCTCTTCTTCGAGGACTCCACCCGCACCCGCCTCAGCTTCGAGGCCGCCGCGGCGCGCCTGGGTGCGCGCAGCCTGGCGCTGCAGGGATCGGGCTCCAGCGCCAGCAAGGGCGAGACCTTCCTGGACACCGCGCTCAACGTCGAGGCACTCGGCGTGGACGCCATCGTGGTCCGCACCGACCTCTCCGGCGGTCCGGCGCAGTTGGCCCAGCACGTCCGTTGCGCAGTCATCAATGCCGGCGACGGCCGGCATGAGCACCCCACCCAGGGCTTGCTCGACTGCCTGACCATCCGCCGGGCGCTCGGCGGATTCCAGGGCGCCACCATCGCCATCGTGGGCGACATCGCCAACAGCCGGGTGGCGCGCAGCGCCCTGCATGCGCTGACCACGCTCGGTGCCAAGGTGCGCCTCATCGGCCCGCCCACCTTGATGCCGAAGTCCTTTGTGCAGGTGCCTGCAGTTGCCGAAAATGTGTCGATCTCGAATGATCTTGACGCCAACCTGCACGATCTTGATGCGGTCATGATGCTTCGTGTCCAGCTGGAGCGTGCCGCGGGTGGTTCGATTGCCTCGGACTACCGCGTGCAGTACGGCCTGACCCGGGACCGCGCGGCGCGGCTTCCCGCTCGCTGCATCGTGATGCACCCTGGGCCGGTGAATCGCGGGGTGGAAGTGGATGACGATGTCGCCGACGACCGTCGCCGCAGCCAGATCCTGCTGCAAGTGACGCACGGGGTGGCAGTTCGCATGGCAGTGCTCGACTACTGCTTGTCGCGTTAGGTTGATGTTCGGAGTGGAAACTTGCGTTCGGTCCGCGGTGCGGGTGCAGGTAGCCTTTCCCCCTTGCCGATAGCCCATGCGGCCGCTCCGCGCTTTCCCGGTGGACGGTCGATGGAATATTCGGCTCCGGTCGGTGCTTGACAGCCGACCAACCCCACCTGAGG
>CAMBSR010000108.1 GCA_945870475.1 Phycisphaera mikurensis NBRC 102666 | reverse complement strand
GAGCGCCTCAAGCAGGAAGTGCTCGCGAAGCAGTGATCGCGAACCGCACGTGAGATTTCCGCAGGGCCCGTCGAATGGCGGGCCCTGCGTGTTTTTGCGCACGCCGGGCAGTACCCTGCCACCATGGCGGAACCCGCGGAAGGGACCCTCTTCAAGGCCGAGTACGAACGGGAGATGGAGGCGTGGCTGCGCCGACGCTTCGGCTGGATGCTGGGCGCGACGATCGTCTACGAGCTGATCGCGCTCCTGTTCGCCATCGGCGGGCTGCTCTTCTTCCGGATGACGCAGGGCGCTGACCCCGCGGCAGGCATCGATCCGCAGGACACCGATGCGCTCGAGGCGCTGCGCGAGAACGCGCCCGAGTTCCTGACGTTCACGATCCTCGCCACCATCCTGGTGCTGGCCGTGGCGGCGCGCGCGTTCATTGCCGTGCGCCCCAAGCTGGAGTCGCGCGAGCAGACGCTGCGCGCCACCAACTGGTTCATCCTGGAGATCGGCGCCATCACCTTCGGCGCGGACCTGGCGATGCACCTCCTGTTCCCCGCGCAGATGGGCCCGCGCGGCGCCAGCGGGCTCTCCACCATCTTCGTCCTCCACATCCTGCCGAGCATCTTCCTGCCATGGAGCCCGCGCGAGAGCCTGCGGCCCATGTACCCGCTGGCCACGATGTTCATCCTGGAGCTCATCGTCCTGAAGATCGCGGGACAGGCGGGTACCGGCGCCGTGGTGGCGATGCTCGCCCTGGCGCCGCTGATGCTGGTGCCGGGCCTCGTCATCAACTGGTGGCGCCTGCGCACGCACCGGCGGCGCTTCGACCGACGCATGGTGACGAAGGGCTTCTTCTCGATGCGGCGCGAGCTCTCGCAGGCGCGCGCGGTGCAGATGGCGCTCTTTCCCAAGCTGGTGCGCTGGCCGCACCTGGAATTCGACTACGCGTACCAGCCCGCGAACGAGGTGGGCGGCGACTTCATCCACGCCAGCGTCGACGAGAAGGGCCGCCTCGACGTCATCGTGCTCGACGTCACCGGGCACGGCCTGGCCAGCGCGCTCACGGTGGCGCGCCTCTCCGGGGAGATCGAGCGACTGCTTGCGGAAGACCCGGACATCTCACCCGGCGCGGTGCTGCGCGCGCTGAACCGCTACGTGACGCTCACGCTTGCCAAGCACAGCGTCTACCTCACGGCGGTGGCCGTCCAGGTGGACCCCGGCCACGGCATCGTGCGCTACGTGAACGCCGGCCACCCGCCCGCCTGGGTGCGCCGCGCCGACGGCCGCGTGGAGCGCTTCGATTCCACCACCTTCCTCCTGGGCGCCGTGCCCGACGCGGACTTCGACGCCGACGAGACCACCATCGTGCTCGGCCCGCAGGACACCATGGTGCTCGTGACCGACGGCGTCCACGAGGCGCCGGACCGCACGGGCCGGCTGTTCGGCCTCGAACGCATCCAGGAGATGCTCTCGCGCAACCCGGTGCCGGACCGCTGGTGCGGCCACCTGGCGCAGATCGTGGAGCAATGGCGCGGCCGCATCGGCGACGACGACCTGCTGGTGGCCACCATCCGCGTGCCGTCCGCGACGCCGCCGCTCCCGCCGACGCGCTCGCTGGCGGAGGACATCGAGCAGGACACCGCGTTCGTGCCGCAGGTTCCTGCCGGAAGCGACGCGACGCGCGGCACGAACACGGCCACCACGGCCGGGGCACGCGCGTGACCCACGCGGCGCAGGCCCTCCTGCCGTGGATGGAACGCGCGGCCCGCATGGCGCTGCGCGGCCACGGCGGCGCGGAACCGAACCCGATGGTGGGATGCGTGATCCTCGACGCACACGGCAACTTCGTGGCCGAGGGCTACCACCGCCGCTGCGGCGGGCCGCATGCCGAAATCGAGGCGCTGGTGCGCGCGGGCGATCGCGCGCGCGGTGGCACCGCCATCGTGACGCTGGAGCCGTGCAACCACCAAGGCCGCACCGGGCCGTGCAGCCAGGCGCTGGTGCGTGCGGGCGTGGCACGCGTGGCCTACGGATGCCCGGACCCGAATCCTGCCGCGGCCGGCGGTGGAGAGACGCTCCGCGCCGCGGGCATCGAGGCGTTCCACCTGCCCTGCGCCGGCGCCACGCGCGTGACGGCACCGTTCCTCCATCGCGTGCGCACCGGCCTCCCGTGGGTGGTGGCCAAGTGGGCGGAATCGGCAGACGGGCGCATCGCCACGCGCCCGGGCGAGCCGCGCTGGATCAGCTCCGAGCGAAGCCGCGCCATGGTTCATCGCGAGCGAGCACGCGTGGACGCCATCCTCACGGGCATGGGCACCGTGGTCACCGACAACCCGATCCTCACCGTGCGCGGGACGCGCGCGCGCCGCGTGCCGCTGCGCGTGGTGTGGGATCCGCGCCTCCTCATCACCGACGACCGCGCGCTGGTCCGCACCGCGCGCGAGGTGCCGGTGCTGGTGGCCTGCACGCCGGAAGCCTTCGCCGCGCGTGCCGCGCACGCTGATGCACTGCGCGCCGCGGGCGTGGACGTTCGGCCGGTGAGTGGCCTGCGTGACCTGCTGCGTTCGCTTGCGGCAGGCGGCGCTTCCACGGTGCTGGTGGAAGCAGGCGCCGGCCTCGTGGGTGCACTGCTCCAGGACGGGCTGGTGAACGACGCGTGGGTCTTCACCGCGCCGCACGCCATCGGCGATGCGGGCCCGCGCAGCATGGCGCCCATGGACGCCACCGCGCTCGCCGGGCTCGAATGCATCTGGAATGGCGTGCGCGGCGGTGACCGCGTGGCGCTCTACCGGTTCCCGGCGTAGGCGCCGGCATCCAACGCCAAGCCGAAACCCGCAGGGAAGACGCGCAGCACGCCGTCGTCGTTGTCGAACGCCCACTGGCCCTCGGGCTCGCGCGCGACGCGGATGCGCGCAAGCGGCGCATCGCCCGCGCCGATCACGGCGAACTCCCCGACGCGCAGCGCATCCGGCATGCGCTGGAACGCCACCGCGGGCGCGCGTCCCTCGCAGAGCTGCGCCAGGAGGCGACGGACGCGTTCGGCATCGGCAGGCGCAGGCGGGACGCCCGGCACGGTGATGGTCCACGCATCGAGCGTGCGGTCGAGGCGGAACGTCCACGCCGCGGGCGCGCCCGGCGCAGCGGACGGGTCGACCGGCGCGTAGGTGATGGAACGCACGTCGGCAGGCACTGCGTCGCAGCCGCGCGGATCCACGAAGAAGGCGGGCGGCGGGAAGATGGCGGCGAGCGCCTTGTTGCCAAGCTGCACCACCGTGGGGCGGCCGCGGATCCGCGCAAAGCGTTCCTGCGCGCCCTCGGCGACGTTCACGCCCACGTCCACGGAGCCGGCGGGCGCGTCACCCTCGGCGGCGCCGGCGCGCAGGATGCGCACGCCGCGCTCGGGGGTTTGCAGGCCGAACGTGCCCAGGTCCTCCGGCATGTCCGCCGCAAAGGCATCCACCTGCGCGCGCGCCAGCGCGTCCAGGTAGCCGGTGATGGATTCCGTGTCGGCGCGCGTCGCCACCGGCGATTCGATGCGCCACTTGCCCGCCGTGCGCGCCAGCACCACGCGCTGCCCGGCCGCGGTGCCGTAGCGGATCTCGATGCGACCGATGTCCGCCGAACCCTGCTGCCAGAGCCCGGTGTCGCGCCACTGCCGCGGGTCGCCGTCCACCGCCAGCGCATGGAGCGCGGCATCCACGCTCACCGCCTCGGCGCGGCCATCGACGCGCGCCCATGCGCGCCCCGCCACGGTGCGCCGTCCGAGCGCCACGCTGCGCGAACCACCCAGCCAGGACAGCGTGATGCGCGCCACCGGCGGCTCGAGCCCGAGCGCGGCACGCGCCTCCGGGTCGATGGCCGCGGGATCCACGGCGCGCGACGAACCGAGCGATGCGGTGACGTCGATCACCTCGCGGATGGAGGCGGGGTCGGCAGGATGCTCGAACGGCTCGCGCTGCACCCAGCCATCGCCCGCGCGTTCAAAGACCATGCGGAACCCGCCCGCACGCACGAGTTCCACGCGGTCGACGCGCTCGAGCGGGATCTCGTCGATGGCAAAGAGCGCGGACCGCGCCACGCGCTCGGCGGACGCGCCGCCGGAGCGAAGCGCCAGCCACGCGCCGATGCAGAGCGCGGCAAGCACCGCGAGGATGGCAAGCGTGCGCGTCCTCACGTGCGGATCCTCCGGCGAACCACCACCCACGCGCCGAGGGCCGCGAGCGCGGCCGGCACGGCGAAGGCCTCGACGGTTCCCACCGCGGCCACCGTGGCACGCGAGAGGCGCGGCAAGCGCCCGACTTCGCGACCGGCGCCGGAACCCGCAAGCAGGTCATCGCGCCCGGCGAGCCACGCGACCGAATTGACGAGCAGGTCACGGTTCCCCGGGTTGCGAAGCGCCGCGCGTCCACCGCCGAGCGCATCGGCCGCGTCCATCACCACGGTCAGCATCCACGTGGGCGAACCGACGAGCACCGCGCGCGCCGGCTGGCCGTTCGGGCCGCCCGGGCGCTCCGACGACATCACCACCGGCACGGGCTGCGGCAATCGCTTCGATGCGGGCGCCTCCAGGCGGCCCTTCACGTCGCGGCGCCAGTCGTCCTCCACCCAGCGCTCCGGCGCGGGCTCCACGGCGGACACCACGGCCACGCCTTCGGCGGCGGGATCCGATTCGAGCGGAATGGGCCGGTCAAGCCGCAGCCGCTGCCCATCGATGGCGCGACCGATGCCGCTCGATGCGCCACCGTCCACGAGCGTCTGCACCGCGGTGGTCTCCGCGCGCTGCGGTCCCACGGGCACCACCTCGAGCACGGTGCGCCCGGTCTGCGCAGACATGCCGCGGCCACGCAGGAGCGATCCCCACGGATCCTGCTGGCCAAGGAGCGGAAGGAGGCTCGGCCCCACGCAGAGAAGGACCGGCTGTCCCTGCGACACCAGGCGACGCGCCACGGAAAGCAGCTCGCGCTCGCGCGGCGATTCCTCGAGCGCATCGCGATCGGCGGGTGGAATGATGATCCACACGATGGTCCGTCCTGCGGCCGCCACGGGTTGCTGGCCCTCGCCCGGCGTCCACTCGCGCACCTCGAAGCGCGCGCCGCGCAACGCGTCGCTCGCGGCGGCCAGGTCCACGTGGTCGGCGCTCGGGCGCAGGAGGCCGGGCGCACCCGAATGCACGAACACCGCGATGGGCGCGTTGCCCACCTTGAGCGCGCGCAGCGCCGAGGCGATCGCCTGCTCGCCGCGGAAGCGGCGATCGAAGCTGATGGCGCCGCCCGCAGTGCCGGAGACCAGCTGCCAGCCCGGCACCGTCACCACGCCGAGCGGGCCCGCGATGATCGCGCAGTCGCCGGCGGCGAGCGCACTGCCCACCTCGGCTCCGTAGAGGCGCGGCAGGCGGTCGAGCGCATCCTGCGCCACGCGGAGTTCACGCGCAAGCGAGGTGAATTCCATGGGCGCGGTCTCGAGCCACGCGGCGAGCGCCGGCTGCTCCACGCCACGCGCGGCGCGGTCGGCCAGGCTGCGCGAGGCAGCGGCGAGTTCCTCGCTCCAATGCTTGAGATTCGCGGAAACAGCAGCCGCAGCGCGCGCGTCGTCGGGGAACGGACGCGCATCGGTCGCCTTGCGAAGTTCATCGATCGAACGGTCGAACGCACGCTTCTGCGTCACGAGCTGCACAAAGCCGCCGCGGATCGAATCAAGCTGCGCACGCGACGGATCATCGGCAGCGAGCACGGTGACGAGGTCCGCGAGCAGCGGCCCCTGCACCGCGGCCACGCGCGTCAGGCGGTCGAACGAGGCGCGCCCCGCGCGGATCGCCTCGTCGTGGCGGGCCAGCGCGGCGGCATCGCGGTTGTGCACGGCTTCCAGCGCGGATTCGTAACGCGCGGCATCGGCAGCGTCTGCCGGGTCCACGCGCACGGTGCGGAGGTGGCCACCCTTCGTCGGGCACGCAGCGAGCCGCGCCAGCACCTCGTCCACCTGTCGCGCCACGCCGGCATCGGGCGAGGCCAGCACCACCGACACCTGCCAATCGCCTTCGAGCGATCCAAGCAGTTCACGCGTGCCATCGGCCAGCGTGTAGGAGCGCGACTTGGTCATGTCGGTCGCAACGCGTACGCGCGGTGCATCGGCAACGCCCACGGCAGCCGCGGCGGCCACTGCGGCAAGGAGCAATCCCGCGGCAATCCGCGGCCACGCCGCCACGCGCGCGGCAAGCGAGGCGCGCGCCGTGGCCACCACCGCGGCCAGCAGAAACCACGCCGTGACCGCGCTGAAGAACACCACGTTTCCCGTGTCCAGGAGGCCAAGCAGGAAGTCATCGAGCCGGCGCAAGGGGTCCACCGCAAAGCCCATGTAGGCCGCGCTTCCGGACAGGATGCTCGGCGCACTGCGCGCGAGCGCGAGCCACGTGAGCCAGAGGAAGACGGTCAACAGGTACGCCGCCACCTGGTTCCCCACCAGCGCCGACATCAGGATGCCCGACGCCAGGTACGCGCTGCCTGCAAGGAGCAGCCCCAGCACGCCGGTGGCCGCCTCCAAATAGTCCGGCCGCGCAAACCACTCAAGCGCTGCAAGCTGCGCGACGACTGGCACCGCCACCGTCACCGCGAGCAGGCCAAGCAGCGCAATGAACTTGCCCAGGACAATCGCCGCGAAGCTCGCCGGCGATGCCGCGAGCGACGCCCACGTGCCGCTGCGGTGCTCTTCCACCACGGAGCGCATCGAGAGCGCGGGCGACACCAGCATCACCGCCCAGCCAAGCGCGATGAACGTGCCGCGCAACGTGGCCGGCGCGCCGCCGCGGAACACTGCCACCGCGAACACGGTGCCCGCGAGCGCGGCGAACGCAGCCATCACGCTCCAGCCAAGCGCCGAGCCAAGCTGCACGCGCCATTCACGGCGGGCCACGGCAAGCGCGGGGCGGATCATCGGGGCACCCCCGCCGAAGCGGCAAGGATGCGGTGAAAGACGGATTCGAGCGGCAGCGCCGAGCGCTCCATGCGGCGGACCGCGATGCCCGCAGACGCAAGCGCGCGCCCGGCCCGTTCGGCCAGGGCCTGCACGTCGGTGCCTTCGTCGGCATCCACTTCGCAGGCGTGCCAGCCGTCTGCGGTGCGCGCCACGCGCACGGCGCGCACGCCGGGCAACGCGCGCAAAGCGGACTCAGCATCCGCCGCGCATTCGAGCTCGATGCGCTCGCTCGCCGCGCCAAGCGCGCGCAGTTCCACAATGGTGCCGCTCGCCACGGCGCGTCCGCGGTCGATCAGCACTGCGCGGTCGCAGCTGGCCTCCACCTCGGCAAGGACGTGGCTCGAGAGGAGGATGGTGGTCTCGGCGCGGAGTTCGCGCAGGAGCGCACGGAAGTCGAGCACCTGC
>CAMBSR010000107.1 GCA_945870475.1 Phycisphaera mikurensis NBRC 102666 | reverse complement strand
GCATCTCCCAGCCGGCGAAGTCCACGAAGCGGGCACCGCGCTCGGCGCTCCAGGGGTGGAAGGGAGTACGGGCGAGGGTTGCGTTGGTCATGGTCCGACAAGGGTAGCCGAAGCGCTTGCTGCGCGGCTATCCTCGAGGCCCGAGCATGGACCGCCGAGAAGCCCGAACCCCCCGCTGGACGCCCCGTCCCGGCGGCGGCGGTGGCCGTCGCGCGATGGCCGCGCTGGCGCTCCTCATGGCGCTCGTCGTCGACGCGCGCGCGTGGGCGCTCGACCTGGAGGACGAGACGCTCGCCGACCGGCCCGTCTCCTCCATCCGGATCGTGATCCGCAGCAAGAAGCTCGCCAGCGAGCAGGAGATCCGCAACAACCTCCGCATCGCGGCCGGACAGCCGTTCGATGCGAAGGTGGTCAAGGCGGACGTTTCCACGCTTTACCGTCTCGGCCGCTTCGGCCAGGTCACCGCCGACGCCACCATCCTGCCCGACGGCTCCGTGGAGGTCGGTTACACGGTGGAAGAGCAGCAGATCGTCGACAGCATCGACTTCGCCGGCAACTACGTCATCACCGACCAGGAGCTGCGCAAGGCGGTGCCGCTGACCACCGGCGCACCGCGCGACGACTTCCTGCTCGAGCAGTCGGTGTTCCGCATCAAGGAGCTCTACAAGGGGCGCGGCAACTACCTGGTGGAGGTCAAGGTCGACGAGACCAAGATCGACCAGGGCCTGATCCTCTTCCAGATCATCGAAGGGCCGCGCGTCCGCATCAAGGAGATCGAGTTCGTCGGCAACGAGGCGTTCCCCGCCGAGCAGCTGGAGGCGCAGCTCAAGACCAAGCCGTGGGTCTTCCTCTTCCGAAAGGGCGAGCTGGACGAGGACCTCCTGGTGGAGGACGTGGCCACGGTGGACCGCTTCTACAAGGACCGCGGCTACGTGGACGTGCGCGTGGATCGCCGCATCGAGCTGAGCAACGACCAGCGTGAGTCGAAGATCGTCTTCGTGGTCTCCGAGGGCCGCCAGTACCGCCTGCGCGATGTCGTGATCAAGGGCGAACAGGGCGCGCCGCCGCGGGTCATGACCCGCGAGCAGGTGGGCAACCTGGCCATCATCCAGCGCGGCGACCCGTTCCAGCGCAACCTGATCGAGAAGACCAAGCAGGCGATCGAGCAGGCCTACCAGGTGATGGGCTTCATCGACGCGCGCGTGGCCGACAACTGGGTGCGCGTGGGCGAGGAGCCCGAGGTGGACCTCCTGCTCTCCATCCGCGAGGGCAGCTCGTTCAACACCGGCCTGGTGGACGTGCAGGGCAACTACGTGACGCGCGACAAGGTGATCCGCCGGCTGGTCCGCTTCCAGCCCGGTCGCCCGATGGACGGCCGCGAGATCAAGAACACCACCACGCGCCTGGAACGCTCCGGGCTCTTCCGCGACCCGCGCGTGACGCCGCAGACCCCCGACGAGGAGGACAAGTCCGCGCGGGATGTGCTGGTGGAGATCAAGGAGAAGCAGACCGGCTCCGTGAACTTCGGCGTCGGCGCCGGCACCGACAGCGGCCTCTTCGGCGAGATCAGCCTCAAGCAGCAGAACTTCGACCTCGCGGACTATCCGCGCAGCGCCGACGAGTTCTTCGGCGGCCGCGCCTTCCGCGGCGCGGGCCAGACCTTCAACCTGTCCATCGCGCCCGGCATCGAGGTCAGCAACTACAACGTGTCCATCGGCGACCCGCACCTCCTGGACAGCGACTGGGGCGGCAACGCGGGCATCAACTACCGCACGCGCTTCTACGACCAGTGGCAGGAGGAGCGAGCGACCGCGATCTTCGGCATCAGCACGCGCATCGGCGACTACTGGAGCTTCTCGGCGAACCCGCGCATGGAGATGGTGACGCTCACCGACTTCGACTCCAGCACGCCGGTAGAAGTCTGGGAGCAGCGCGGTCCCACCTACAACAGCGCCATCATGTCGCAGCTGACGCGCACCGAGGTGGACAACCCGCAGCGCCCGGGCCGCGGCTCGCAGATCGAGCTGCAGGCCGGGTACCACGGCGCGTTCGGCGGCGATTACTACTACCCGCAGGCCGGCGTCAACCTGACGCAGTTCTTCACCACCTACGAGGACTTCCTGGGCCGCAAGCAGATCCTCCGCCTGCGCACGCAGTGCTCGTACATCTTCTCGGAGAACGCGCCGGTCTACGAGCGCTGGTACCTCGGCGGACGCACGCTGCGCGGCTTCGCCTTCCGCACCGTCAGCCCGAAGTCCAGGCAGTCGATCGGCGACAATCCGCCGAGCACCTTCTACGACAACCCGTCGCGCAACCCGATCGGCGGCAACTTCCTGTTCTTCGCCGGCGCACAGTACGAGGTGCCCGTCATCGGCGAGTTCCTGTCCATGGTGGCGTTCGTGGACAGCGGCACCGTCAACAACGACGGCTGGCTGAGCGAGTACCGCGTGGGCGCCGGCCTGGGAACGCGCATCTACATCCCGCAGTTCGGCCAGGCGCCCATCGCGCTCGACTTCGCGTTCCCGGTGATGAAGCAGCAGAACGACGAGGAGCAGATCTTCAGCTTCACGATCGACCTGCCGTTCTAGGCGTGCCGGTCCGGACCGGTCGTTGCGTACACTCCCGGGATGAGCACCAACCGAACACTCGCAGGCATGATCGTCGCGGCTGCGGCCGGCGCGGTCGTCGCAGCCACCTCCTACAACGCCGGCGCCAACGCGCGCATGGCGCCGAGCCCCACCCGCGTGGCTACCGTCGACCTGGTGAAGGTGATCGAGCGCCTCGACGAGCGCGCCGACTGGGAGGTGCAGATCACCGCGCTGGGCAAGAAGATCCAGGACGACTACGGCGCCAAGCGAAAGGCGCTCGAGGAGATGGCCCGGAAGATGGAGGGCGCGGGCGAGGCCGAGCGCCTGGAACTGCGCGACAAGCTCGCCTACGAGCAGCTGCAGATGGAGCAGTGGGAGCGCCTCAAGAAGATCGAGGTGGACCGCGAGCGCGCACTGATGTGGCAGAGCATGTACCGCAACGTGCGCGCCGAGAGCCAGAAGCTGGCCGAGGCCGAGGGCTGGGACCTGCTGCTCGTCAACGACGGCGTCAGCGAGATCCAGCTGCAGCGCGATTCCAAGACCCCGCTCGAGAACCAGGCGCAGGAGCAGATCGTCCGCCGACGCGTCCTCTACGCCGCCAAGTCCACCGATGCCACCGACTCGCTCGTGGTGCGCATGAACAACGCCCGCGGCGCCGCCAAGGCCGCCGCCCCTGCCGCCGGTGCCGCGGCCCCCGCGCCGGCCGCCGGCGCGAAGTGATCGCGCAGCATCCCCCCAGACCAAGGAACACCGACATGCGAAGGAACACGGACATGCGAACCTCGCCCCAGACACTCGCCACCGTCGCCCTCGGCATCGCCGTCGGCGTGCTCGCGGCCGCCGCCGCCTTCCCCGACCGCCCGGCCCGCGTCGGCAGCGTCGACATCGAGCGCATCTTCACCCTGCTCGACGAGCAGAAGTCCTCCGAGGCATCCATCAAGGAGCTCGGCGAGAAGATGGCCGGCGAGAAGGACAAGCTGAGCCGCGCGCTCCAGGACCTCAACGGCGAGCTCGAGAGCTACAAGCCCGGCACCCCGCCCTACAACGAGACGCTCAAGAAGGTGGAAGGCGCCATCGGCGCCATGAGCGCCCAGGACCAGTTCGGCCAGCTCAAGGTGGAGGCGGAGCGCGCCAACGCCATGCGCTCGCTGTACGTGCGCGTCCGCGAGGCGGCCGCCGCGGTGGCCAAGGAATCGAACATCGACTACGTGATCATCAACGACTCGATCCCGCCGATCGAGCCGGCCGGCTTCGCGGCGACCCGCCAGCAGCTGGCGATGCGCCGCATGCTGTTCGCCAACGGCGAGATGGACATCACCGACGCGGTGATCGGCAAGGCCAACGCCGACTTCAAGTCCCGCGGCGGCAAGGTCCCGCCGCCGCCCGCCGCACCCGTGGCAGCACCGAAGCCGTGAGCGCTGCCGTGCACACCTCGGGATCGATCGCCGCACTCGTGGGTGGCACGCTGGTCGGGCCGGCAAACCTGCCGGTGCGTGGCCTCGCTGCCCTCGGTGACGCCGAGGCGGACCAGCTGACGTTCGTGGTGGACCTGGCCAACGCCAACCGCTGGCCTGCATCGCGCGCAAGCACGGCGATCGTGACGCGCGGCGTGGCGATCCCGGGGCATGACCCGGCGGTGCGCGCGCTCATCGAGGTGGACAGCGCGGACATCGCGATGATCCCCGTGCTCGAGCTCTTCTTCGCGGGCGACCCGCTGCCCGCACCCGGCATCGCCGCGAGCGCCCACATCGATCCCACCGCGAAGCTCGCGCCCGATGTTCGCGTCGCGCACGGCGCCGTGATCGGCGCACGCTGCACCGTGGGTGCCGGCGCATCGATCCATGCCAACGCCGTCCTCTATGACGAGGTCCACGTCGGCGCCGGCAGCATCATCCACGCCGGCGCGAGCATCCGCGAGCGCTGCGTCATCGGCGCACGCTGCATCGTCGGCCCGAACGCCGCGATCGGCGGCGACGGCTTCGGCTACCGCGCCAGCCCCAACGGGCGCTCGGTGCTCCGCGTGCCGCACCTCGGCAACGTGGTGCTCGAGGACGACGTCGAGATCGGCTCCTGCACCTGCATCGACCGCGGCAAGTTCGGCGCCACCCGCATCGGTGCCGGCAGCAAGATCGACAACCTCTGCCAGATCGCGCACAACGTCCAGATCGGGCGCATGTGCATGATCAGCGGCCATACCGGCATCGCCGGCAGCGCCGTCCTCGGCGACGGCGTCCAGATGGGCGGCGGCGGCGGCCTGGCGCCGCACATCCACATCGGTGCCGGCGTGCGGATTGCAGCCCGTGCCGCGGTGATGTCCAGCATCCCCGCCGGAGAGACCTGGGGCGGTTACCCCGCGCAGGAGATCCGGCACGCGTTGCGGGAGGAAGCCGCGCTCCGTAGACTTGCCGCCTCGGCGAAGCCATTGCTGAAGCTCCTGAAGGACCAGTAGTCCGCCGCGCGTGGCGCGGCTGGCACGCCCCGCCGCCACCCGCCCCGCCGTGACCGCCACCCCACTGCCGCTCCCTCGGTCCGCCGACCGCGCCGTCCCCAGCGGGACGCCGCGCCAGCGAACCGTGGCCGCACAGGCATCGGTGTCCGGCAAGGGCCTCATGCTCGGGCGCGAAGCCACGCTCACCATCCTGCCCGCGCCGCCCGACAGCGGGATCGTCTTCGAGCGCACCGACCTCGAGCGCCCGGTGATCATCCCCGCGCTCGTCTCCAACGTGGTGCCCAACGCGCGCCGCACCACCCTGAAGGCGGGCGACGTCACCATCGAGACCGTCGAGCACTGCATGTCCGCGCTCCGCGGCATGGGAATCGACAACGCGCTCCTGCGCCTGAGCGGCCCGGAGCTCCCCTGCGGCGACGGCAGCGCCATGCCCTTCGTCGACGCCATCCGCGCCGCGGGCGTGGCCGAGCAGGACGCCCCGCGCCGCATGTTCCGGCTGACCGAGATGGTCACCGTGGAGGAAGGCGACGCCTCCATCACCGCCATCCCGGCCGACGGCGCCGGCGGCATGCGGGTGATGTACGACCTCGACTACGGCCCCAACGCCACGCGCATCCCGCACCAGGCGTGGAGCTTCGACCCGTCCCGCGACGACTACGTCAACGAGATCGCCCCGGCGCGCACCTTCTCCCTGAAGGAGGAGGCCGAGGCGCTGTGGCAGGCGGGCCTCTGCCGCCACCTGACGCCGCGCGACGTCCTGGTCATCGGCGACGAAGGTCCGATCCAGAACGAATACCGCTTCCGCGAGGAGCCGGTCCGGCACAAGGTCCTCGACGCCATCGGCGACCTTGCGCTCGTCGGCACCATCGTGGAGTGCCAGGTGGTGGCGAACCGCTCGGGCCACGGCCTGAACCGCCAGCTGGGCATGAAGCTCCTGCGACTGGTGCAGCGCGATCGCCAGGCGCGCATGCTGGTGGAAGGCCGCGCCATGGATGCGCGCGCCATTGGCCGCCTGATGCCGCACCGGTTCCCGATGCTCCTGGTGGACCGCGTGCTGGCGCTCGAGCCCGGCCGCCGCGCCACGGGCGTCAAGAACGTCACCATCAACGAGCCCTTCTTCCAGGGCCACTATCCGGGCACGCCGATCATGCCGGGCGTCCTCATCGTCGAGGCGCTGGCGCAGATGGGCGGCCTGCTCCTGAGCCAGACGCTCGAGCACACCGGCAAGGTGGCCGTCCTCCTCTCCCTCGACAAGGTCAAGCTGCGCAAGGCGGTGACGCCCGGCGACCAGCTGGTGCTGGAAGTGGAGACCATGCGCGCCACCAGCCGAAGCGCGGCCGTGAAGGCACGCGCCATGGTCGGCGAGAAGGTGGCCGCCGAGGCGGAGATCCGCTTCATGATGGTCGATCAGGATTTCGAGTGAGCCGGGATTTCGAGTGACCCAAGCCATGTCCATCCACAGCACCGCCATCATCGATCCCAGCGCGCGCATCGCGCCCACCGCCGAGATCGGCCCGTGGTGCATCGTGGGCCCCGAGGTCTCGATCGGCGACGGCACCGTGCTGCAGAGCCACGTGGTGGTGGAGTCGCACACGCGCATCGGCCGCCAGAACCGGGTCTTCCCGTTCGCGTACCTCGGCGGTACGCCGCAGGACAAGAAGTTCACCGGCGAGAAGGTCTGGTGCGAGATCGGCGACCGCAACCTGATCCGCGAGCACGTCACCGTGCACCGCGGCACGGAGAACGGCGGCGGCTGGACGCGCATCGGCAGCGACAACCTGATCATGGGCACGGTGCACGTGGCGCACGACTGCATCGTGGGCAACGGCTGCATCCTGGCCAACAACGTCATGCTGGCCGGCCACTCCGTGGTGCAGGACAACGCGAACGTCGGCGGCGGCGCGGGCATCCACCACTTCGTGGTGATCGGCACCTGCGCCTTCGTCGGCGCCATGGCACGCGTCAGCATGGACGTGCCGCCCTTCATGATCGTGGAGGGGAACCCCGCCGAGGTGCGCGGGCACAACCACATCGCGATGGCGCGCCGCGGATTCACCGAGACGGACATCGAGGCCATGAAGGAGGCCTACAAGCGCCTCTTCCGCGACCGCGGCGGCATGCTCGCCGAGAAGATCAGCGGCCTGATGGCCAAGTACCCGGGCGTGCGGTCGGTGGAGATCCTGGTCAACGCGGTGAACGCGCAGGCACGGGGCGTCCACGGACGGTCGCTCGAGACCCAGCGGCTTGATGACCGGCGCGGTCGGCGGGACTGAGTGCAAACGTAAGCCGCCGGGAAATGGATCCATCGCCTTGCGGGGCGGGCGGCATGGCGATCGCGCTGGCGACGTTCCTGGCGCGCCCGCATACTGGCCCCATCGCCTTGCGGGGCGGGCGGCATGGCGCCGCCACTGCCC
>CAMBSR010000106.1 GCA_945870475.1 Phycisphaera mikurensis NBRC 102666 | reverse complement strand
CGCCGCCGGCCTCACGCTCACCATGCTGATGGCCATCGCCACACGCATCCGCATTCGCGATTCGCTGGCCCGGACCCTCCCGGCGATCGTGCTCTTGGTCATGAACGCCTTCGTGCTCGGCGTCGCTGTCACGCAGTCATAGGGAGCCGGACCGCGAGGCGGCCCAGCACGCCTGTCACGCCGGGGATGCGGCAGTTTCCGCGTGATCGTGACATGCACCGCATACCGCCACCGTGCACGCGGTGCAGATGCCCGGCCAAGTGCTGATTTCGGGAATCCGGGTGCGGAAGGCGAACGGCCGCATCGAAACATGCTCTAACGTGCCGGCATGGACGTGCAAATCTGCGACTTCGCCCCCGCTGATCTCGGTGCCGCCGTCCAGCTCCTCGAGCGCCTCCGGACGCTCCCGGACAGTGCGCCGATCGAGATCGCGCAGTTCATCGCGGACACCAATGATGGCGCGATCGCGGTGGTCGCCCTCGCAGGCGGCACGCTGGTCGGCGTGGCCAGTGCCCGCGTGTCCGGTGACAGGGCCTGGACGCAGATGGTGGCCATCGATCCGGCCTGGCGACGCCGCGGCATCGGATCCGCGCTCGCGCGGCGTCTCGAGGAGCGGCTGCTGCACCTGGGCGTACGCAAGATCTCCGCGCTGATCGGACCGGGCGAGGTTGGTGAGCAGGCGCTCCTCAACCGAGGCTTCAGCGCACGCACGGGAATGGTGCTCTACGAGAAGTTCCTTTCCATGCAGCCAAGCGACGTTCGCACCATCGACAAGTGGGGCGGACAGATCCTGGACGGCGACCTGTGGAACCAGGCCGCGGGCATGAAGCGCGAGAAGGCGCTGATCGACGGGCGGATCGTGGCGCCGCTGGCGGATCCGGCACTGGCGGCACAGGCCGGCCTGCGTCCCCCGGCGACCGTGCTGATGTTCGGTCCTCCGGGCACGGGCAAGACCACCTTCGCCCGGGCGCTGGCGGGGCGACTCGGCTGGCCGTTCGTGGAGCTGCTGCCATCGAAGCTGGCGGCCACCGAAGGCACGCTCGCCAACGAGTTGCGCGAAGCGCTGCTCGAACTCGGCCAGCTCGACCATGTCGTGATCTTCATCGACGAGTTCGACGAGATCGCACCGGCACGCGAAAGCCGACCGGCCTCCGCGGGCGTGGTGAACCAGTTGCTGAAGTCCATTCCCGAGTTGCGAAGGCGCCCGGGCAAGTTGCTGATCTGCGCCACCAACTTCGTCAACACCATCGATCCGGCGGTGATGCGTCCCGGTCGCTTCGACCTGCTGATCGGCATCGGTCCGCCCGACCACGCGGCGCTGACCGCGCTGTGGGAGCGCGCGCTGTCCATGATGCAGCTTCAGCCAGGCATCGATGCATCGGCCCTCGCGGCAAGCTGCCGCGGGTTCACCCCGGGCGACGTGGACCTTGCCGCGCAGCGGGCGGCCGCCGAGGCCTTCGCCCGCGCGCGCACAAGCGGCCAGGACACCATGGTCACCAACGACGACCTGGTCATGTCCGTGCAACGCACCCGGGCATCCATCACGCCGGAGATGCTCGAGGCCTTCAACGCCGAGGTGGAGCGGTTCGAGCGGGTCTGAGTCGCGGACCGGAAGCCGCACGCGACTCACTTCAAAAGCAGCGCGGCCCCGCCGGAAGTCCGACGGGGCCGCGCAGTTTCATCAGTGGACGCATCCGTGCGAACGGATGCACCCGGCGGTCACTCAGGGCTTCGCGGCCTTCTGGGCCGGGAGGAGCACCGCATCGATCACGTGGATGACGCCGTTGCTCGCCTCGACATCGGCGGCGACGACATTGGCGCCGTTCAGCATCACCTTGCCGTCAACGACCTTCACCGCGACGGGGCTGCCGAGGACGGTCGGGACCTCGGTCATCTTCGCCACCGCATCGCTGTACGCGGCCACGCCCGGAACGACGTGGTACGACAGGATGTCGACGAGCTGCTTCTTGTTCTCCGGCTTGAGGAGCATCTCCAGCGTGCCCGCGGGGAGCTTCGCGAAGGCCTCATCGGTCGGAGCGAGGATCGTGAACGGACCCTTGCCCGAGAGGGTCTCGACGAGACCAGCGGCCTTGATCGCGGCGACGAGCGTGTTGAACGAGCCGTTCTTCGCGGCCACGTCCACCACCGTGCCGTCGACCGGCAGGATGACGGCATCGATCACGTGGATGACGCCGTTCGAGCACGCGATGTCGGTGGCGGTCACGGCCGCGCCGTCGACGGTGACCTTCGCGCCGTCGACCTTGATGTCGATGCGCTGGCCGTTCACGGTGCCCGCGTACTTCAGCTTGACGACATCGACGGCCTTCACGGAGCCCGGCACCACGTGGTAGGTCAGGATCGCGGCGAGCTTCGCCTTGTTCTCAGGCTTGAGGAGCATCTCGAGGGTGCCGGCCGGGAGCTTGGCGAACGCCGCATCGGTCGGCGCGAACACGGTGAACGGACCCTTGCCGTTGAGCGTCTCGACCAGGCCCGCCGCCTTCACGGCCGCCACGAGGGTCTTGAAGTTGCCGGCAGCGACCGCGGTGTCGACGATCGTGCCCTGCGCGGCGGCGGTGGGGCTGGCGGGGGCCTTCGCAGGCGCGTTCTGGACGGTGAGAGGCGAGGTCGCAAGAAGGATCGAGGCGGCAAAGTAGATGAGCATGTGTTTCCTCTGGGGTTTCAGCAGTGTGAGAAAGCCAGCCTCGCCGTCCAACGGACGGGCGCAAGCCATGGGGATCCGGAGTGGATCAGCACGGGGATCACCCCGCCCCACGGGTTCGCGCCGCGACCGCTCGACGGATTCACGCTGGGCGGCAAGAATCCACAGATTGCCTCCGGGCGACGAACCCCTTGCGGAGCCTTGGCCGGCTGATCGCCCGCCCCCGGCGATCAGGGCGCAACCGGATCGCGCTTCTGAACGATCATCGCGTCCGCGGTACGTTCGGGATATCGCGGCAGCGTGGCGACGGTCATGCCGAGCGCATCTGGAATCCCTCGGACCTGCTGGCGACTGCCGAGACCTGAATCGAGCTCGGAGAGGCGTCTCGACTGCTCCTCACAAAGCGACGCAAAAAGCGACGCACATCACGCCCCAAAGCGGCGCAAAAAGCGTCACAGCACCCGACCGCCCCGGTTCGCACTGCTTCGTTCGGCCCTCGCGTAACCCCCCAAACGCAGCGTGGTTGTGCCGCTCTGTGCGAGCGAACACAACCACGTGCGTTCTTCTTCAGTGGGCGGAGAGGGATTCGAACCCCCGTAGGCATAAGCCAGCAGATTTACAGTCTGCCCTCGTTGGCCGCTTGAGTATCCGCCCGATGGGTTGTCGCCCGGCTCGCCGGGCACGCCCTTGCGGGGCTGCCGCGAGGGACGGAGATTGTAGCAAGGACACGCCCTGCCCCAACCCCTTGCCCTCCGCGCGTTATCTGTGTCGGAACGCGCACGGCGCCACTTGAACCGCACTCCCGCAATTCGCCCCATACCCCTCTCGCCCGCCCGTATTCCACCGATATAACCCGTCTCATGTCCGCTCCCCAAGGCCCCGGAAACCGCGAGAGCAGCCTCAAGCTCGCCCTCACCTTCTGCATCATCGACCTCGCGCTCATGGGCAGCGTGGCCTTCACGTCCAACTCGGTCACCATCCTCGGCGATGTCCTGAAGGAAGCCACGGACACCCTCTCGGTGCTCGCCGCGTTCCTCACCGTCCGCGCGGTGCGCCGTTCGGCCAACCACCGCTACGCCTACGGCGTCGGCAAGCTCGAGAACCTGGTCTCGATCGGCATCGGTGGCATGATGGTGCTCGCCGCGCTCTACATCACCGCACACTCCGCACAGCACCTGCAGAAACCCATCAAGCCCGAGGGCACGCTCCCCGGCGTGGTGCTCTTCGGCATCTACGCGGCCATCAGCTACGCCATCTTCTTCCGCACCCGCGCCGCCTCGCGCACGCAACCCTCGGCCATCATGCAGTCGCAGGCCAAGCTCTGGTTCGCCAAGGGCACCTTCGACGCCCTCATGGGAAGCGGCCTGCTGGTGGCGCTCCTCTTCCGCGAGTCCGAATGGGCGTGGTACATCGATCCCATCGCCTCGCTCGTCGGCGTCTGCTTCCTGCTGCACGCCGCCTGGGGCATGACCTCGTCCTCGGTGCCGGACCTCCTCGATGCAGCGGTGGAGGAATCCGCGCAGATCCAGATCATGCGAGGCCTCGTCACGCACATCGATGCCTACGAGCGCATCCTGAAGGTGCGCTCGCGCCGCTCCGGGCCCAACGTCTACGTGGAGATCTTCCTCGAATTCGAGCCCGACCTGCGCATGCGCGACGTGCAGACGCGCATCGAGGCCATCCGCGACGACCTGGAATCGCGCGTCAGCGGAACGCAGGTATTGATCTGCCCCACCAGCCCGTCCGCAGCCGCGGTCCCCTGAGGATCAGCCCGCGGCCGCCTCCCGCAACGCATCCGCGCGCGTGGTGGCACTGCGGAAGAGCGGCGTCAGCCCGCTGATGTCGAACACCTCGTGCACCTGCGGACGCACTCCCGCCAGCCACACCGTCCCGCCGCGCGAGCGGTTCCGCTTGACCACGTTGATCAGCGTGCGGATACCCGCGCTGCTGACAAACGCCACCGCCGCGAAGTCCAGCACCAGGCGCCGGTGCGCCGACGCGTCGATCGCCGCCACCACCTCGCGCTCCACGCGCTCGTAATGCGTGGCATCGAGGTGCCCGTCCAGGACCACGAGCAGTGCATTCGATGCGTCGACGTTTTCGATGATGACGTTCATGGCGTGTTCCGAAAGCCGCCGACCGGACTTGAACCGGCAACCTCGAGATTACAAATCACGTGCTCTGCCAATTGAGCTACGGCGGCGCGAGGATCAGCGTACCGCCCGCGCCCGCCTCATCGCAATCGCGATCAGGCTCACGTCCGCCGGCGAGATCCCCGCGAGCCGCCCCGCCTGCCCAAGCGTCGCTGGCCTGAACTTCCGCAGCGCCTCGCGCGCTTCCGCGCGCAGCCCCACGATGGCGTCCGGGTCGAGCGTCTCGGGTATCGGCGACCGCTCGCTCTCCGCATGCCGGCGTACCTCCGCCCGCTGGCGCGCCACGTATCCCTCGTAGCGCAGGTCCGTCACCACGCGGTCGACGAGCGGCATCGGCGCATCCACACCTGCCGTCCGCAGCGCCTCCGCCACCGCCGCCACCGGCACGTCCGGCCGCCGCGCGTAGTCGTGCCAGCGCTCGCCCGTGCTCGCATCCGCGCGCGCCGCCAGCAACCCCGCGCGAATCGCGTCCATCGCGCGCACGCGCGCATCGAACGCATCCATCCGCGCCTCATCCACCAGGCCAAGCTCGCGCCCCAGCGGCGTCAATCGCTCGTCCGCGTTGTCCGCGCGCAACAGCAGCCGATGCTCCGCACGGCTCGTGAACATCCGGTACGGCTCGCGCGGCGTGCGCGTCACCAGGTCATCCATCATCACGCCGATGTAGGCCTGCTCGCGCCCGATGCGCACCTCGTCCGCACCGCGCACGCGTCGCGCGGCGTTGAGCCCCGCCACCAGTCCCTGCGCGGCGGCTTCCTCGTATCCGCTGGTGCCGTTGATCTGCCCGGCGAGGTACAGCCCACGCACGGGCTTGGTCTCGCACGTGGCATCGATCTGGTGCGGCCACACCATGTCGTATTCCACCGCATAGCCCCAGCGCAGGATCTCCGCGCGCTCGCACCCGCGCATGCCGCGCACGATCCCCTCCTGCACCTCCGCAGGAAGGCTGGTGCTGATGCCGTTGCAATAGACCTCGTCGGTGTAGAGGCTCTCGGGCTCCAGGAACACGTGGTGACTCTCGCGATCCGCGAAGCGCACCACCTTGTCCTCCAGGCTCGGGCAGTAGCGCGGCCCGCTCGAGGCCTCGATCTGCCCGCTGTACATGGGCGCACGATGCAGGTTGGCGCGGATCAGTTCATGGATGCCCGCCGTGGTCTCGGTGATCCGGCAATCCACCTGCGCAAGCCCGGGGAAAGCGCCGCGCGGCAGCGTTTGCGCAGGCAAGTCACTGAACGGCACCGGCGGCTCGTCCCCGTGCTGCGGCGCCAGCGAATCCCACGCAATGCTCGCACGCCGAAGGCGCGGCGGCGTGCCGGTCTTCAGCCGCCCAAGCTCAAAGCCAAGGCCGCGCAGCATGCCGGAGATGCCCACCGCGCTCCCCTCGCCCACGCGCCCGCCCTCGGTCCGCGACTCGCCCGTATGCATGAGCGCGCGCATGAACGTCCCGGTGGTCAGCACCACCGCGCCCGCGCGCAATTCGCATGCTTCCTGCGCGGCACCCTCCGGCACGAATACCGGCTCCGCCATCTGCGTGCCCAGCACGTTGCGCGCCGCCGCGGCCTCGTCCGCGCGCACGCGGCGCCAGCCGGCCGGCAGCCGCACGCCCACACACGCGCCATCGTCCACCAGCAGGTCGTCCACGGTGCCGGCAATCACCTCCACCTGCGCGCGCGTGGCGAGCAGCCGCTGCACCTCCGCCGCGTAGTGGTACTTGTCGCACTGCGCGCGCGGCCCGCGCACCGCCGCACCCTTCGAGGTGTTCAGCATCTTGAAGAGGATGCCCGCATGGTCGGTGGCACGCGCCATCACGCCGCCGAGCGCGTCGATCTCGCGCACCATCTGCCCCTTGGCCAGCCCGCCGATCGCGGGGTTGCAGCTCATCGCCCCGATCTTCCCGGGATCCATCGTCACCAGCACCACGCGCGCGCCCGCTCCCAGCACCGACGCCGCCGCCCACGCGGCCTCGACGCCCGCGTGGCCGCCGCCGATGATGATCACGTCGGGCCGATGCATTCCGCAAGGATAGGTTGGGCGCGCGCCCCGACCGTCAGCGCACCAGCCGCGCACGGCCAGGCACCACCGGCAGCCGGATCGGGGCAATGTCGCTCACCAGCCGCAGCCGGGAGTCACCGAACATCGTCAGCGAGCGCAGCACCAGCTCGTCCACCTTGACCGATGCGGTGCCGCCGATGCTCATCGCCGCGCCGGGCGCGTAGCACTTGCCTTCCAGCGAGATGCTCGCTCCGTCCTGCACGCTCCAGGCCGCACCCGAGTTCCCCTGGATGAGGCAGAAGCCCACCCAGTCGCCCGCGCCGCCGAGCGACGTGCCGGTGATCGATGCGCTGTCGCGCAGCTGGAGTCCACCGCCGTCCTGCAGCTGCACCACGGCCTGGTCGATCTCCAGCACCGCCGTGCCGGAAAGCTCGATGCCGCCGGCGAACTGATGGATGCCGGGGTCGAGGATGGTGGTGCCCGCGTTCGCCACCAGCGCGGCATGGATGCCGGGCGACACATGCAGCGTGCCCGCGCCGCCCTGCGCAATCTCCGCCGCATTCGCCGGATCGAAGACCGGCATCGGAACGCCAACGTACGGATCCTCGGGAACGGTCGCCGAAGACTCCACCGATCCGCTGACGCGCGAATCGAGCGAATC
>CAMBSR010000105.1 GCA_945870475.1 Phycisphaera mikurensis NBRC 102666 | reverse complement strand
GGTGCTGCTGCCGCGGCGGCGGTTTCGATGAGCGCGCTTGCGGGGGACGCAGTGCAGTGGCGGGTGGAGGATGGGGGGAATGGGCATTGGTACTTCGCGTACGTGCCTCAAGGATCGCCTTGCTTCGCGAGCCGTGTAGCAGACGCTTCTCGGCGCGGAGGGCACTTGGCGACGATCAACCTCGCGGGAGAGCAGAAGTTCATTCGCGACGTCGCTGAGGGATCAGCAGACCAGCCGAGGGGCTACATCGGCGGCCTCCGCCAACCAGGAAGCGATGTGAACACCGGGTGGTCTTGGATCACCGGCGAACCGTTCAACAACGCGGTTGTTCAGTGGGCTCCGGGAAACCCCGGTTGTTGCGACCCGAACGAGTTCTGGCTCATGGTAACCCCCGATGTGCCGGGCGCAGGATATTTGCACGATGTCTTCGATTGCTCGCCTCTCGCGACCGTCGTCGAATGGGATGCCGACTGCAACTCCGACGGCATCGTGGACTACGGGCAGATCCTCAGCGGCTCCCTCGCTGACGCGAACGCCAACGGCGTCCCCGACGGCTGCGAATGCGCCACCAACCCCGGCCTGCCGACGTGCTGCATCGGCGACATCGTCAACGACGGCGCCGTCAACGGCGCTGACCTTGGAACGCTGCTGGCGTACTGGGGGCCGGTGACGTCGGGCGCCTTCTCCATCGCATCGGACCTAAACAGTGATGGGCGGGTCGACGGCTCCGATCTCGGAACTCTGCTGGCATACTGGGGCACGTGCCCCGGGGCAAACGTGCCCACGTGGGCAACCGTGGTGGAAGCGCTTCCTGACCCCAATGTGGTCACCGATAGTGCACTGCGCGCAGCGATCATCGCGACTGGTCGCCCGTGGAGCGTGCGCGACACCGCAACGCAGATCGAGATGCTGCTGGTGCCGCCCGGGACGTTTGACATGGGTTGCAGCCAGGGGTCGATCAGCTACGGGTGCACAGACGAAGAACGACCGGTTCATTCTGTTACCCTGACGAAGGCGTTCTACCTCGGCCGCTACGAAGTGACGCAGGCGCAGTGGGGAGCAAAGATTGGCTCAAACCCGTCGTACTTCCGGGGGCAGCCGGACTCCACGAATCACCCCGTAGAGCAGGTGAACTGGAGCATGGTTCAGGACTATCTGAACGCGACGGGCATGCGACTTGCAACGGAAGCTGAGTGGGAATATGCGTGCCGTGCCGGTACACACGCGCCGTTCTACAACGGTTCAACCGACGACTCGACGGTGAACGCGCTCGCGTGGTACTCATTGAACTCAAGCAACCAGACGCACCCAGTCGGCATGAAGGCGGCCAATGCACTTGGCATTCACGACATGCTGGGAAATGTTTGGGAGTGGGTGAGTGACCTCGCCGGAAATTATTCAACAGCTTCCGAGATCGATCCGCCGGGTTCATCTACTGGCTCGGTGCACGTGCTTCGGGGCGGCGGCTGGCCATATTCGACCGACCAATGCCGCTCGTCTGCCCGAAGTTGGCTCACGCAAGGGGCGTACTGGGATTACGGCTTCCGCGTCGCCCGCAACCCCTGACTCCGCACTGCACCCCGCTCCAGCGAAACAGGGACCGGCAGTCCCCCCCTCACTTCACGAACCGCGCCACCGCCGCCACCTCATCCCGCGACCCCAGCACCAGCGCCACGCGCTCGTGCAGTTCGTGCGGCTGGATGTCCATCGTCCGCCCGCCCTTCGCAGTGATGCTGGATCCGCCGGCCTGCTCCACGAGAAAGCTCATCGGATTCGCCTCGTAGAGGAGCCGCAGCTTGCCATTGGGGTGCTTCGTGGTGGGCGGGTAGAGGAACACGCCGCCGTTCACCAGCGTGCGATGCACGTCCGCCACCATGCTGCCGATGTAGCGACTGGAGTAGCCCTCGGTGTGCGCCCACTTGAGGTAATCCTGGAAGCCCTGCGGGAAGCCGTCGGCGTTGGCTTCGTTCACCGAGTAGATCTTCTTCTTGGGCGGCATCTGCAGGTCGCGCTTCACCAGCATGAAGCTGCCGACCGCGGCGTCGAGCTCGAACATGTGGACGCCGTGGCCGGTGGTTATCACGAACACGGTGCTCGAGCCGTAGAGCACGTAGCCCGCCGCCACCTGCTGGTGGCCGGGCTGGCAGACGGTCTCGACCGCGCCGTGGATCTTCGGGTCGTTGCGCAGGATCGTGAAGATGGTGCCGACGCCCACCGCGGTGTCGAGGTTGCTGGAGCCGTCGAGCGGGTCGAAGAGCACGCAGTACTTGCCGCCCTCGTGGCCGCGGCGCAGGATGGTGGGCTCCTCGTCCTCCTCGCTGCCGAGCACCGCGATCGACTTGCGGCCGCCGAGGACGCGCATGATCACCTCGTTGGCGATGACGTCCATGTGCAGCTGGCTCTCGCCCTGCACGTTGGTGATGCCGTCCTCGCCGAGCACGTTCTGCAGGCGCACGTGGCGCACCTTGTGGGCGATGATCTTGGCCGCCAGGCTGATGGCGCTGATGATCCAGCTGAACTCGCCGGTGGCGCTCGGATAACGGGCCTCCTCCTCCAGGATGAAGCTCTGCAGGGAGACCAGGTTGTCGGTGACCACGCCCCGCGGGGCCTGCTTCGGTGCGGATTCAGGCATGGGGGGAAGGCTATCATTCCTGCCCCATGACAAGCCAGAGCAGCCAGCACACCCCCGTCATCGTTGCCGCCCGCCGCACCCCCATCGGCAAGTTCTTCGGCTCGCTGGCCCGCGTGCCGGCCCCGGTGCTCGGCAGCTACGCCATCAAGGCGCTCCTCGAGGACGCCCCGGCCGCGAAGGGCCACGTGGAAGCCTGCTTCATGGGGAACGTCCTGCAGGCCGGCCTCGGCCAGAACCCCGCGCGCCAGGCGGCGCTCAAGGCCGGCATCGCCGAGACCGTGAACGCGGTCACCGTGAACAAGGTCTGCGGCTCCGGCCTCGAGGCCGTGATGCAGGCCGCCAACATGATCCGCCTCGGCGACGCGCAGTGCGTGGTGGCCGGCGGCATGGAGAACATGGACCTCGCGCCGCACCTGACCTCCGTCCGCGGCGGCATCAAGTACGGCGAGGGCAAGATGCTCGACCACATGCAGTTCGACGGCCTCACCTGCGCCTTCGAGAACTGGCCGATGGGCAACGCCGCCGAGCACACCGCGAGCACCTGCGGCGTCACCCGCGCCGAGCAGGACGCCTTCAGCGTCGAGAGCCACCGCCGCGCGGCCGAGGCCACCAAGAACGGCTGGTTCAAGGCGGAGATGATCGCCCTGACGCCCGAGCAGTGCATGGCAAAGACCGGCCTGGACGTGGATGAGGGCTTCCGCGCCGACAGCTCGGTGGACGGCCTGGCCAAGCTGCGCCCGGCCTTCACGAAGGACGGCTCCGTCACCGCCGGCAACGCCAGCCAGATCTCCGACGGCGCCGCCGCGGTGCTGGTGATGAGCGAAGCGAAGGCGAAGGAGCTGGGGCTCAAGGTGCTGGCCAAGATCGTGGGCTACGGCACCGCGGGCGTTGCGCCGAAGGACCTCTTCATCGCCCCGAAGGTGGGCATCGAGCAGCTCCTGGCGAGGACCGGCAAGACGGTCGCGGACATCGACCTCTTCGAGGTGAACGAGGCATTCGCCGCGCAGGTGCTGGCGGACACGAAGCCGCTCGGCATCCCGGCGGAGAAGCTCAACATCTGCGGCGGCGGCGTGGCGCTTGGCCACCCGATCGGCGCGAGCGGCGCGCGCGTTTTGGTGACGCTCATCCACCAGCTGCACCGCACCGGCGGCAAGCGCGGCATCTGCAGCCTCTGCCTCGGCGGCGGCAATGCGGTGTCGATGATGGTGGAGACGTAAATTGCGACCGGGGTATCCCCGCACCTCTTTATACGGACAGTCCGTGTAAATAGGTGCGGGGATACTCGGGACACAATTTACGGCGCCGGACGGATGGACAGCAGCTTCATCCCGTCCGGCGTCTGCTCGAATTCGATGACGCGCAGCTTGAACTGCTCCCAGAGGTGCGGCGAGAGCGTCGCGCGCATCAGGCCCGGGCGTACCTGCTTCATGCTGACGTCCGAGCCCACCGCGTTGAACCGCATGCGGTTGAGGAGCTCCATGGTGGACTTGCGGTTGTCCCTGCACCACTTCTCGAACGCCGGGTAGCCGCCCGCGCCATCCCACTGCGTGCGGGTCTCCGGCGCAATGAGCTGGTCCCACATGAGCTTGTATTCCTCGTTGCGCATGCAGGTCATGGTGTTCCCCACCACGTGGTCGGGCATGATGTTGCGGAGGATCACCGTGCCGTCGTCGAGCGTCTCGCGCGGCTCGAACATCTTGGGGACGATCGGCTTGCCGTCCGGGCCGAGCTTCGGCTTCGCGACCTGCTGTTCCTTGTTGTGCTCGCGGTCCGCGGCAAGCGGCTCGCTGACGAAGATCACCCGCGTGCCGTCGGGGCGCACGAATTCCTTCGGAGCGTCGGCCTGCACGGCGAAATCGGGGCGGTAGCAGTATTCGACGCGCTCGCTCGCGCAGGCGGCGAGGGCAATGGACAGGCCAAGCAACGGCAGCCTGGCGACGCCGACAAGGAAACGGCGGTCGCGCGCACTCACGGCGCCGCTCCCGCCGCCGCGTCCACCGCAAGCGCCGCCGGCTCCATGCGATCGATCGCCCACGAGAGGTGGTGCGCCTGCGCCGCATCCGTCGCCGGCGCATCGGTCCGCTGGTGCGTGCCGCGGCTCTCGTTGCGCGCGAGCGCCGCACGCGTCATCAGGACGCCCACGGTGAGGAGGTTCTGCACCTCCCAGCCCTCGGGCGAATCGAACACCTCGTCCATGCCGTAGCGGCCCCAGAACTCGAACATCCGCAGGACGTCGGGAAGCGTTGCGCCGCTGCGCTCGATGCCCACGTTGCGCCACATGGCGCTGCGCAGGCTGGAGCGGATGTCCGCGAGGTCGAGCTCGCCGTGCGCGCTGGTCTTCACCTCGCTCACGAGCTGGCGCGGGAGCACCTCGGGATGGGCGTCGCGCACGATCGACTCCGCGACGCGGCGGCCGAAGACGAGTCCCTCGAGCAGGCTGTTCGATGCCAGGCGATTGGCGCCGTGCACGCCGTTGGAAGCCACCTCGCCGCATGCGTAGAGGCCGGGCGCGCTGGTGCGGCCGCTCACGTCAGTGCGCACGCCGCCGATCATGTAGTGCGCCGCGGGGGTCACGGGAATGCGGTCGCGCGTGGGATCGATGTCGAAGCCCGCGAGCATGCGCGCGAGGCCTGGGAAGCGCTCGGCGAAGCGCCCGGGCGCGAAGTGCCGGCAATCGAGGAAGACGTGGCTGCCGCCCGAGCCGGCCAGGTGCCGGACGATGGACTTGCTCACGATGTCGCGCGGGGCCAGCTCCGCCATCGGGTGGAGGCCCTGCATGAAGCGCTCGCCGCGCTGGTCCACCAGGTGCGCGCCCTCGCCGCGGACGGCCTCGCTGATGAGCATGCGCCCGGCGCCCGCCACGTAGAGCGCGGTGGGGTGGAACTGGAAGAACTCGAGGTCGGTGAGCTCCGCGCCCGCGCGCCACGCCATGGCCAGGCCGTCGCCGGTGGCGACCTTCGGGTTGGTGGTCTCGCGATACACCTGCCCCGCCCCGCCGGACGCGAGCACGGTGGCGCGGGCCCAGATGATCTGCAGGCCGTGGCGCGGGTGCCACGTGAGCGCGCCGGTCACGCGGCCAGAGCCGTCGGACACGCGCAGGAGGTCCACCGCGAAGCAACGGTCGAAAACGCGCACACCGCGCGTGGCGCTCGTGCGCTCGATCAGGCAGCGCGCCAGCTCATGCCCGGTGGCATCGCCGTCGGAATGGACGATCCGCGCATGCCGATGCCCGCCCTCGAGCGCAAGCGCGGGCGAGCCGTCCGCGGCGCGGTCGAGCCGCATGCCCCATTCGAGGAGCTGCGCGATCTCGCGCGGGCCCTCCGCCACGAGCGCGCGCACCGCGGCGGCATCACAGAGCCCGGCGCCGGCGTCCAGCGTGTCCGTCACGTGGCTCTCCACGGTGTCCTCGCCGGAGAGCACTGCGGCGATGCCGCCCTGCGCCCAGCTGGTGTTCGAGAGGTCCACGGCCTCCTTGGCCAGGACGATCACGTCGCCGTACCGCGCGGCCTCGATCGCCGTCCGCAGCCCGGCGACGCCCGTGCCGATCACCAGCACATCCGTGAAGATCTGCGGCAGCAGCGCGCTGCGGAACGGGATCAGGAGTCGACGGTCGTGGTAGGTGCGCATGCTGTTACCGCGAATCCGATCCCGGCAGGCTGAACTGCGCCACCCACACCTGGCTCGACGGCTTGCCGTTGCCCGAATCGTCGGTGCCGCGCTGCGCGGTCCAGAGCATCCACTTGCCGTCGTGGCTGAAGACGGGGAGGACGTCGGCACCATTGCAGTCGGTGATGCGGACGGACTTCTCGGGGTGCTGCGCGTCGCGCATCATCACCTCGTAGTTGGAATGGCCCATCTCGCTCGAGCCGTAGACGAAGTGCCGGCCGTCCGGGTGGTAGTACGGGCACCAGTTCACGTGCTCGTTCTTGGTGAGCGGGCGCTCGTTCGCGATGCCGGTGACCTTGCCGGAACCGTCACGGACGAGCTGCGCCGCGTAGATCTGGAGCAGGCTGTCGTTGTTGCGGTCGCTGCGGTAGATGATGCCGCTGCCGTCCGGCGTGAAGAACGGGCCGCCGTCGTAGCCGGGCGCGTCGACGATCTTCTTGCGCTCGCCGGTGGGCATGTCCATCACCCAGAGGTCACCCTGCGTCTTCGGATCGACCTCGGTGTAGAGGAGCGTGCGGCCGTCCGGGCTGAGGCTGCACTCGGCGGCGTAGCCGTTGCCGTCGCCCACGAGCGTCGTGAGCGACTTCTCGGTGCCGTCGGCGGTGCGGAGGTCGCACTGCACCACGCGCATCTCGGGCGGGAACTGCCAGCGGTACTTGCCCGTGCCGCGCTGGTAGCCAGGCGTCTCGCGGTTGGAGGGCGCCACCACGGTGCTTCCGAAGATGACGATCTCCGGATGCTTGGGGTGGAACCAGCCGCAGGTGTTGGCGCTGCCCTCGGGGCTGATGCGCTTGATGTTCGCGATGCCCGTGATCATGCCGCCCTGGCGGACCACGTCGGCCACGTACATGGAATAGAACTCGCTGGGCGCGCTGCCGTCAGTGGGCTTCTCGATGGCCTGGAAGACGATCTTGCTGTCGTCGGGGCTGAAGTAGTTCTCGCCGGCCTTCGAGAAGCGATCGGGGAACGTGAGCTGGACGTGGTGCGTGAGGACCGGGGCCTCGGTGGTGCGGAAGTCAGTGGACTTGGAGGGGGCGGTGGGCGCGGCGTTCGTCGGCGCACCCGAAGAAGCGGCAGGCGCATCGGACGCCTTCTGCGGCGCGCAGGCGGCGAGGGCGAGAATGGCGATCGGCGCGACGATCAGTCGGAATCCCTGCATCCGGAGAGTGTAGGCCGACCCGCCGCTCCGGCCCAC
>CAMBSR010000104.1 GCA_945870475.1 Phycisphaera mikurensis NBRC 102666 | reverse complement strand
CATTGGCCGCGCATTGGGAGCAACTGCCTGTGGATGTGCCTCTGCTCTCGAATGGACCGCATCGACCGCAGCATCCGCGCCCGGTGGCGTCCTGTGGACCGGACGGCCGGAATTCATCTGGACCATGGCGTGCGTGGTCGCGTGTTCCGTCGCGTGGGTGGCCGATGCAGCGGTGTTCCGTTCCGCGGCATGGTTGGTCGTGCTTCTCCTTGTGGGCGGCCTGTGGACCGGGAACATCCAACCGCACACTTCGCCGCCACGCATCGGAGAGGTGATGGTGGACTCGATCGCCATCGGGAACGGGGCGTGTCACCTGATCCGGACGCACGACGCCACGGTGCTCTTTGATGCCGGGACCTCTGGCGATCCCAATGCCGGTTCGCGGCGCGTGGTTCCTGCCCTGGCGGCACTCGGCGTTCGGAAGATCGACTGCCTGGTCATCGGCTCCCGCACGCTGCGCGAGTGTTCTGCCATCCCTGAGGTTGCGTCCGCGTTCAGCGTGGAGCGCGTGGTGATGGACCGCCGTTCGTTCGAGTCCTTCAAGGGTGCGCACGCCGGTTTCCCGGTCGACCTGATGGAGCACCTGCGCGAATGCGGAATTCCGGTCGAATCGGTGCACGACGGCTGGAACTGGGTGCATGGTTCGATGGAAATGACCGCGCGGCTCCCACCACCCGATCCGGCGGCGAAGCGCGACAACGGCGGCGTCATCGTGATGGTGCGGCACGATTCATGGAAGGATGGCGTGGCGAGCGTGACGGTCTGTGGTGATCCACGGCTTGCAACCCGTGCGGCCGTGGATCCGCTCGTTGCGCCGCAACGATCCGCGGTGCGGCTTGTTGCGGATGCAGCCGGTCGCCGGCGCAACTGGTCGTGGACCGTCGATGGGTGGAAGTGAGCGACCGCAACCGGATCAGCGCGGGAACAGCACCGCGCGCTCAAGCACCACGAATGCGCCGGCAGCGCTGCTGGACGAAGGCACCAGCTCGATGCTGAAGGGCGCCGCCGGGATGTCCACCCGAATCTCCATGCGTGACCGCGCGGCGTCCATGTGCTCGCGAAGGAGTTCCTTCCCGCCGGAACGGACGACCAGGTCAACGTCGGATGCCTCGCGTGCGGTCGACGGACGGCTTGCCACGGCCACCAGCCGCGATGGCGCCGACTGCGCGGGATACGAAAGCAACACCGGACCCTCGATCTCGATCGGCGGAGCATCGAGCCCCCAGGTGCCGGCGACGACCGTTGGCGATGGTTGCGAGTATCGGACCGCAGGTGCCGTGACTCCGGATGCCACCGGCGCGAGCTGCGCCAACGGCGTGGCGGACGTCGGGCTCGACTGCACCGCCAGCACCATGCGCCGCGGAATCGAGATGGGCCGCTGGGCGGTACCGCTTCCCCCGACGATCCGCATGTACTGCGGCGTCATCCAGGACACCGAATCGCCGTCGATGACCGTGCCGTCTGCAAGCCACACGCGTGCCCCCGCGCGAGGCATCGGCGGTGCAACGAGGCCGACGGCGGAAACCGTGTCCCACGCAAGCGTGGAGATGCTTCGATCGGCGCCGGAACCAACCTCGACGGCAATGCCGGAGGCGGTGATGCCGGAAACGATTCCGTCCACGCGATCGCCGTTCCGCAGCAGGAGGACGTCGCCATCGGACGCAGCGGGAAGCGCTGCTGTTCCCAGCGCGAATCCACGCACGCCATCACCATCCAGGGCGCGCGGCGCGCACCATGGGGAAACCCACGATGGCACACCACCGCGCAGTTCGAGCTTTCCCGGAATTCGCTGGCCATCCGACAGGAACAGGGTGCCCTCGGACTCACGAACCGCCAGCGACGGACCATCGACCACCAGCGCAAGCATCCCGTTCGAATCGCCGGGCGCGGCGTCGGACGCGACCGTGCCGATGGCCGCATCCTTGCCGACGGTCAGGAACCGCGTCGCCTCGCCGGAACCGAATCCCGTCACCACGCTCGGCCGCTGCCTGAACTGCGGCATCTGCACCGGCATTGACGGCTTGCGCTGGTCATCCATCGGTACCGGCACCTGCGCGTTGCCGACGACACACACCCATGCAGCTGCCATCATGGAGAGGAGCGCGATGGTGGAGTGATTCGTGGCAGTTCCGTTCATGGTGTTCGGTGCGTCACTTCTGGAAGATCGGGAGGTACCGCTTCGGCATCTGCATGATGATCAGCCCCATCGACGTGCCGAGCGGCTGGCCCCATTGCGGATCGCTCCAGCTGCCATCCGCGTTCTGGTGCTGCATCAGCTCCGAACGGATGCGCGGCCACCAGTCCTTCCACCAGTCGCCGCCGGCCAGGTACATGGCCTGCGCCGCGTAGTAATGGCCGTAGAAGTAGTACGCCTGCACTGCCGGTCCCGCACCGTCCGGCGTGGCGGAACGCCGCACGTAGGACAGTCCGCGCGGGATGGAATCATCCTCGTAGATGCCGGCGTAGAAGAGCGTGGCGACACCCGCCGCAGTGCGTGGCCAGCCGCTTGCGCCGGTGGTGCGCATGTAGCGGAAGCCGCCGTCGGGATTCTGGCACTCGCGCACGTAGCGGACGGCGTTGTCGATCACCTGCTTGGGGATCTTGATGCCGGCGTTGCGCGCGCTGCGGAGCGCCATCACCTGGCAGATGGTGACGCTGACGTCCGCATCGTCCGGGACCGGGTTGTAGCGCCAGCCGCCCTCGTCGTTCTGGCTGTTCTCGATGAGCCGGATGGCGCGGGAGAGCGCATCGCGCACGCGCGTGTCCTCGGGGCTCATGCCGTAGATCTCGCCCAGGAACAGCGCCGCGAATCCGTGGCCGTACATCGGTCCGTTGGTCCCCTCGCTCGAGACCAGGCCGCTCTCGGTCACGTGCTCCAGCACGTATTCCAACGCGCGTCCCACCGCGTCGCCGTACCGACCGCGGCCCGGGAGATTCCCGTCCGCCATCAGCGCAAGCGCGCACAGGGAAACGATGCCGGCGTTGCCGGCGACACGGCCACGGCCGAAGCTCCCGTCGGCGTTCTGCGAACGGGCGAGCCACTCGAGCCCACGATCCACCGATTCGCGCCAACGGCCGTTGGTCTCGTTCTCGGTGGGTGTGTTCTGCGCGGATGCACCCGCGTCGGCCGGACGCTTGGCTTCCGGTTCCGGTGCATCGGGAACGACCTGGTTCGGCGGGGTGGGTGCACCGCCATCAGCCGGCACCGTCTTCGGTGCGTCCTGCGCAAGGAGCATGATCAGGGGAAGGATCGCCAGCATCATCGCTTCGGTTCCTCCGCCAGCCGTCGGTAATAGTCCTGCGTGAGCCGTCGGTACGCGGCGCTCATCGGGTCGCGCAATCCCTGGCGAACGGCTTCGCGCACGCGTGGTGGCAACCGGCCCCATTCCGCGCGGCTCTCGTCGAACTGCGCATCGGTCATGGTCGGGTCCGCGGTCTCCGGTGGCTCGTTCGACGTCGCATCGCCGTCGCGACGGCGCTTGCCGCCTTCCGCCTGCTGGTTCTTGCCATCCCGCCCGCCGCGCTGCTGGCCGTTCTCCCGCGGTTCGTCACGCTGGCCGTCCTTGCCCTCCTGCTCGGAACCATCCTGCTTCTTCCCGCCGTTCTTCTGCTGCTGTTGCTGCTGCTGGCCCTGCGATCCGCTCGACTGCTGCTGGTTCTTCTTCTCCTGCTGCATCCGCTGCGCCGTGGCGATCAGCTCGTCCAGCTTGCGGACGACGGACTCCTGCACGCGCTTCGTGGGCAATCCTGCCTCGTTCTCGTCGAGCAGCCGTGCGCTCCTGCGCATGTCTTCGAGTGCCGACGCAAGGATGTCGCGCGGCTTCGCGCCGTCCAGGCTGCGCCCGAGTTCCTCGGCATGGTCATCCGCGGTGGCGGGCTTCTTTCCGTCGCCAAGGCCAAGCGCGTCATCGAGCGATGGTGGATCCGCGGACGGTGCCGGTGACTTGGCGGCCGGTGGTGCTGCCTGTGCCAGTGCTGTCGTTCCTGGTGGTGCCGTGGCCGAACCTGCGGCTTGCTGCAGGCAGAGGATGAATGTCACCAGTGGGTTCATCATGGCGTCTCGTCACCCTTCTTGCTTCCGGCACCATCCATCGATGGCTCCGCTCCGCCGCCACCCTGCTCCTCGCCGTCCTTTGGCGTGCCGGACTGTTCCTGCATCGCCTTCATCCAGCGTTCGCCGAGGTCCATGATCCGCTTCTGCCGCTGCGCCACCCGCGCAAGGTAGGCGGCACGGTCCGCATCGGGAAGTTCCGATGCCGCGGCGGTGTCGTCCAGCACCCGCTGGGCCATGGTTCGCAGCAGGCGGAGCTCCGCCATCGGAGGAACGCGCTGGTTGCCGCCCTGTTGCCCCCCGCCCTGCGGTTGCTGCTGCTGCTCTTGGTTCTTGTTTGCACCCTGTGCGAACGGATCCTCCGCTTCCGGCGGGTCCGAAAGGGCCTCCATGAGCGCCGCGATCGATGCCTCCACTTCCTTCTGCACCATCACCGTGCGGCGGGAGACGCTCGACGAGGAAAGATCCTGGGAGGCAAGGTCGCTGGCGGCCAGCATCTCCTCGTTGCTCGATGAATAGAGCTCGCTGCCGGACACATCCGCACGCTTCGCCACGGCGGTGAGGAGGTTGGTGACCACTGCCTGCTCGGCGGCGATGCGGCGGCTCTCGATGAATCCGCGCCGGTCGAGCGACTTGCCGGGCGCTGGCACGATGGTCTCGGTGTTGGTCCGGGCGCTCCGCTGGCGGTCGAGCACCTGCTGGTACACGCCGCGCAGCTCCTCGCGGCGGCGGTTCTCCGCGGCACGGTCCGCCTCGCGCTTGGCCTGCTCGGCGGATGCAAATGCCTCCTGGACAGACTTTCGTGCAGCCTCCAGCGATGCACGCCCGGTGTCCGGTTCCGGCGGTGACTTGCGGAGCGCCGTGGCCGATTCGTCAAGCTGCTCGGACGCGCGAGCCACGAGCGTTGCCGCGCGCCGGAGCTGCTGCCCGCCCGCCATGGCCGTTTCCGTGATGCCGGAAGCGTTCTGCGAAAGACGGAGCATGGCCTTCGACTCGCGGTCCACTGCCACCGCATCGTCCGCCACGAGCTGCTGCATCGGCAGCGAGTGCTCCTCGATCTGTCCGAGCAGCGCGCGCAGCGCGTCGACGACCTCGGTGACACGACGTTCCAGTTCCTCGTTGCGCTTCTTCTGCTGGTTGCGCATGGCCTGCTGCATCGCCTGCACGGCCTGCTGCGCCTGCTGCTGGGATTGCTGCGCAGCCTGCATCTTGTTCTGCTCGGTCTGCTGCGCGGCCTGCTCGAGCTGGCGTGCGAGCCCCCGCTCGTCCGCCTCACGCTGCGCTTCCTTCATTGCCTCGGCCGCACCGGGATCGGCATCCTGGCGCCGCTGGACCTCCTCGGCGCGCTTGCCGAGGTCCTCCGACAGCGAGCGGGCCTCCGCGGCGGCCTCGCGCTGTGCCTGTGCCGCGCGATCGAGCTGCGCGCGCGTTTCCTCGCCGAGCTGCTGCCGGTCCTTGCCGGTGGACTTCTCGCCCGCAGCCTTGGTGTCGCGGCGCGCGGATTCCAGCTTCTCCGCGAGGCGATCGATGCGCCGGGAGAGCTCGGCGGTCTCGCGATCCCGCTGCAGCGCCGTCTCGAGGTCGGCCAGCGAACGCTCCGACTCCGCGGCGTGTTCGGCTGCTTCCTTGGCTGCCTCCGCCCCGGATTTCGGCATCACCGACGCCGCCTGCTGCGCCTGCTTGTTTGCCGCCTGCGCGGACTTCGCCGCATCGGCGATGGTCTTGTCCAGCCCGTCGCCATCGGTCTTGTTGCGTTCCAGCCTGGAGGAGAGTTCGGTGAGCGACCGCTCGAATGCCGCCATCCGATCGGCCATGCGACTTTCGGTGCCGGCAAGCTGCGAGCGCTCCTGCTCCGTCGCCGACGAACCATCCTTCTCCGTGCGCTCGGCGGCATTGCGGGCAGCCTCGGCGATGCCGGCCTGTTCCTCGCGCAGGCGCCCAGCGGCGTCGCGCATCTGGCCGAGCCGCGAGCGAACCTGTTCCGAAAGTTCGGTCGGGGAGATGATCCGGAACACGCGGGGCGTGCTTGCGACCGGGTTCCGTGGCTTGCCCTCCGCTTCGAAGGCATCCACCGCGCGCGCGATGCAGATGACGCGGTCCCCGGCCTGAGCGCCGAGTTCCTTGATGGAGAGCGTGCGTTCCACCCGCGCGGTCGCCCCGGGTGCCCCATCCACGGACATGGCGTTGCGTGGCTCGTCCTTGCCGCGGGCCACCGACACATCAAGCCAGATGCGCTTGACCGAGAGATCGTCGCGGCCTTCCGCCACCACCGATGGGGTTGCTTCCGGTGTCACCGATTCATCCGCAGAAGGCTCGATGATGGCGATCACCGGCGCAGCGTCGTCGATGGCGGGGATCTCGAAGGCGATCCGCTCGGTGGGGACGATTCCCTCCATGCCCTCCGGCTTCAGTTCGATCACGCCACGGCCGCTGGCGCGCCAGCGCAGCGTCCACACGTCAGGCGTGCCCGCGTCGAACATAAATTCCGGCACGATCTTCTGGCCTTCTGCGCCGGCGATCGATACCGTCCGGTCGATCCAGGCTGAACGCGCGGAAGCATCGCCCGGCGGATCGGTGATGCCGCGCATCGTGAGCTGCATGCTGATCGTCGATCCTGCAAGCACCGGCGGCGACACCGTGGCGCGGCGATCGGTCCCGTTCCCGAGGTCCACCGTGCGCGCGTCCACCGATCCCTGCGCATAGGCGGGTGGCTCGATCGATGCACGTGCCGATTCGACCGCCGGTGCCTGCACCAGGCGGACGGTCACCGGCAGCGTCTCCATGTCCTCGGTGCGGAACAGCACCTCGATCGCGTCGCCATCCGTCTCGACGAGCCGCTCGAACGATCCATCCGGCTGTGCGGACAAGAGGACCGTCCGCCACTCGCCGGCACCGTTGCGAACCAGCCGGTACTGCGCCTCGACGCGCATCGATGTTGGTTCGCCGCGAACCGTCCGCGCACGAAGCGGCAATGCGCTGCCGCGCGGATGGACCTTCGAGGCCATCGCCGGTTCCACCATGGTGCGCGCCGGCCACTGGACATCCGCAAACGGCGTGGCAAGCCGAAGGAGCGCGATCCGCGCGGATTCCGGCGAAAGCAGGACCATTGCCACAAAGACAACCACCGCAACCCCTGCCGACACCGCCGCGCGCCGGGCCGGTCGCGGGTCGATGACGCCATGGTCGGCCTGCGCCACCGCGGCCGAGGCACGACGCACCACTTCCTGCGCCAGCTGCCCGGTGATCGGGTCGGTGGGTGCATCCGCCTCCGCCATGTCGGTGCCTGCGGCCAGGATGCCGCGTGCGTCGCCGTGACCGCGTTCCATCCGGAGCGCCACCTCCACGAGTGGCGGCGCGAACCGGAGCGCGGGAAGCACGCGCATGACGAACCACGCTATGCCTCCGCCGAGGAGCGACAGCAGCTCCACCAAGCGCACTGCCGGCGGAAGCCGGAGGACCCGGTCGAGCAC
>CAMBSR010000103.1 GCA_945870475.1 Phycisphaera mikurensis NBRC 102666 | reverse complement strand
GGCCAGGACGAGGATCGGTTGGTTGAAATGGCCCACGATCAGCCCGAGCGCCCCCAGGCACTCCAGTGCGCCGATCAGGCGGCGGTACCTCGCCAGGCCGTAGCGCTCGAACTCGGCGTCCATGCGTGGGGTGACCAGGCAGGCGATCCCGTAGGCGAGGAACGCAATGGCCGAGAGTGCGCGGGCGATTTCGAAGGCGGTCTGCATCGAGATGGTGAAGAGGGAACTGTAGGCCCCACGCGGACGCCGGTCGTCGGATATCGTCCGGGAAATGCTGAACACGATCGCATCGGTCCTCCAGATCCTCGTCGGCCTCGGCCTCCTGAATGTGTGGCTCCTGCGTCGGCAGAGCGCCACCGCCTATCGCGGCGGCAGCGCGAAGAACCTGAAGGACGAGTTCGCGGCCTATGGGCTGCCTGCGCCGATGTTCTATATCGTCGGCGGCCTCAAGATCATCTGCGGCGTGCTGCTGCTGGTTGGGCTGGCGTACCCGCCCGTCGTGCTGCCTGCGGCGGCAGTGGTTGCCGTGCTCATGGTGGGCGCGGTGGCCATGCACCTGAAGGTCGGCGATCCGGTGACGAAGTACGTTCCGGCGACGCTGATGCTGGCGATGAGCGGCGCGATCTGCGTGATTTCCCGCATGTGACTGCGCGCGCCGCGGCGGTCACTCTGCGGAAGGCGCCAGCAGCCGGCGAAGGTCCCGCGGCTGCAGCACCACGCCGAGGTTGACGACGAGCATTCCGATCGCCAGGGGGATGCCGCGCGGGAACATGGTCACGTTGAACGCGACGATTCCGATGGTGATCGGCAGCTGCATCACGCCCGCCGCGAACCGGGTGCGTGGCACGAGGAGCATGATGCCGAGGAGCAGATGCCCCACGGCCAGCCAATCCATCAGGCCACCGTCACGGATCAGTTCCCACATCTGCGCGCCGCGCGAGCCGTCGCTCATCGGCGGCTTGGCCCACTTGAAGACGTGGTTGGCCGCGGAACCGACCAGGGGAACGGACAGGATCACGGCGCTGATGGCTTGCAGGTGTCTCATGGTGAATGATTCCTCTCCGTCCTACGCGCCGCGGGGTGCATTGCGCCGGGCGCTCCGGATCTCTGCGGGCGGCTCGACCGGCCCGCGTCGGCGGCACGCATCCGAGCAGTAGCGCACATGCTCCCAGTCGCGCTCCCACTTCTTGCGCCAGGTGAACGGCCGGTGGCACGAGGCGCACTCCTTTGGCGGCGGGACAGGGCGTCGTTGGATGGGGGGCATGGCGGTGGTCGGGACGGCTGGGCGGGATGCCAAGGGTAGGCGGCCCGGAGTTCCCGGAAGGCGTCGAGGTTCGGGCGTATGGAGGCAGGGCCACGCCGACACCGTCGTGCGGTGGCCGAGGTTCGTGCGTTCTCGGGCGTCCACACGCGACTTTCCTTCTCCCGTCCCGTGAATCGTCGCCTCGGCGCTGGACGCCCCGCGAATCGCGGGCATGTTTTCCGCAGAGGTGCTTCCCGGCGCCTCGGAGGTGCGTCCCATGGGACAAGGGCTGCCGGCCGACAGACCTCGGCCGGGCGTGGATCCGCTGCGTGTGGCCGATCCGTGCTGACGGTTCCCGTTCCGAGGAGTGCCCGTGAAGTTCGAGCGTCCCCTTGCCGCCACCGCTGGTGTTGCCGCTGTCATTGCTGCCGCTGCTGCGCTCGGGTCGACTGCGTCGGCCGGGATGGTTTCGCCGCAGCTTTCGGTGGCCGTCGCCGTCTCCGGTGATGCCCCGCAGAGCTCGACGTCGACGTCGGCCTTTCGCAACGCCGATGGGTCGTACCTTTACGACGGCTCCATTACCTCGAGCCCCGGCAGCAGTTGGTTCGTGAACTGGAACCTGACCGGCTCCGACACCGTGGCGCAGCCCGGCAGCCCATCGATCACCACCAACTTCGCGGTCGGGAACACGGGCGATGTCGCTCGGACCTTCCAGATCCTGGTGACGTACGCGGCGCCGGTACAGGTGGCCCCGGGCACGGGCTATGCGTGGCGGACGACCCTTTCGGGCGTGCTGGCATCGAACAACGGCGGCGTGGCGTCGCTCGTGGGCCTGCTCCCCTCGATGTTCCAGGGGCAGATCAACGGCACGGGCGTGGTGCTCAACAACCCGTCAGCCGCGAGCACGACCACCGCGTCCTTCTTCGGGACCGGCGTCAACGACTACGCGGGGCCGATCCCGGACGGACCGAACATCGTCACCATCGGTTACCTGATGACGTTCTCGCTTTCGGCGCACAGCACGGCGGTGTTCAACGGTTCATGGGCTGGCACGGTGGTGCCGGTTCCGGCGCCGGGCGCCGCTGCGGTGCTTGCACTCGCGGCCCTGGCGGTGAACGGGCGTCGGCGTCAGTGACGTTCTGGCGCACGTACGGCGCCGGAACAGAACGCTTCGCCCGCCGGGAACCTCATCCGGCGGGCGAAGCGGAACAAACGTGCGATCGAATTGGCCTTACGGAGCGCAGGCGCCCCAAGAGTTGATGAGCTGGCCGAGGTCGCTTCCGTCGACGGCACCGTCCTGGTTCAGGTCCGCGGCCGAGGGGCCGTTGCCCCACGCGGCGAGCATGATGCCCAGATCGTTCCCGTCGACGCGGCGGTCCTCGCTCAGGTCGGGTGCGCACGGGGCAAGCTTCGCCTGCACCGTCAGCCGCTGGCGCACGGTGATCGGGCGGGCGATGATCCCGGCCGGGTCGGCGGCCGCCTCTGCGGGCGAGTACCAGTCGACGCCCCAGGTGGTCATGGTGAGGGCCTTCGTTGCTGCATCGACCTCGAACTCGGTCCAACCGTAGCTGTGCACGGTGACCGGACCGCCACTGGTGAAATTGGCCGACATCGAGGGGTCCTGGATGCCGGTGGGCGAGTATCCGTACTGCGCGATGACGCCGTCGAGCAGGTTCTGCACGAATGCGTCCTGCGCCGCCGGCGGCAGCGTCAGGTAGTAACCGTACTGTGCCTGGTTGATCGCGCCGGTGGCCAGGCCGAGCTCCGCAAAGGTGGGACCGGCCGGCGCAGAGTAGGCGACGGATCCGGTGATGATCTCGAACATGCCCGTGAAGAGCTGCTGCGCCGGATTCGCCGGGTTCGGGACGGTCACGTCGTTCACGATCGTGCCGTGGAAGTCCGCGGTGATGAACGCGACGTTCTTGATGCCGAGCTGGACGATCTGCGACAGGAGGTACGCGCGCTCCGCCGCGTATCCCTCCCACCGGTCTTCCCCGGCCAGGGGGCCGAAGTTCTGGATCGGCTCGGGCGTCATGATGAACTTCCAGGTCACGCCCGCCGCCTGCGCGGCGACAAGGTCCTGCAGCACGGTCGCCAGCTGTGGGTAGCCGAGCATCGTGCGCGAGGGGTCGAAGGAAGCCTGGATGAACGCAAGCACCTGCGCCGGGTCGAACGGATTGGAGACCGGCGTCAGGCTCGCATCACGGAATGAGCGCGTGTCGAGCATGAACACCGCTGCGTCCGCACCCCAGCGGAACGAGCGGTACAGGTCGGGACGGCCGTCGACGCGGGCGTCGCCGGGGACAGTCCAGGTCGTCGGCGCGATCGCGTTGTGCTCGACGAACGCCTGGAGACCGTTGCGATAAAGGTCGCCCTGGTTGAACCAGCCGGTCGCCCCGGACCAGGCGCCGCCGTCGAAGTCGTTGGTCACCTCATGGTCGTCGATCATCGAGAAGGTGGGCATCGCGGCGGCGAGATCGCCCCACGGGTCGATCCCGGCACCCGGGGCGTAGTTCTCGACGTGCTTGGCGCGGAACTCGTTGAGCGTCTGCGCCGGGCCGCCGGGGACGGCCGGGCTGGCGACGTCCGCGTAGATGGTGTCGCCGAGCTTTACGAAGAACTCGAGGCCGCGCTCGTCCGCGTTCAGGATCGAGTTGAAGATGCCGACGTCGCCGCGCCAGTCGCCGGACACGCCGAACCGGACACCCGGAGTGGTGGCGGTGGCCGCACGGATCGCGAGGGACGAGCCGCGGGTCTCGAAGGTGGACACGCGCTGCGCGCCGGCGCACGTCGCCCGCACGTAGTGGCGCGTGCCGGACGCGAGGCCGGAGAGGAACATCTTGGCGGGAACGAGCGTGTCGGTCACCTCGAGGGTCGTCGAGGAGATGACGGTCGCGAACGTGGGATCGGTCGACAGCTCGACCGTCACTGTCCCGGTACTGCCCTCGGGGGCCACGAGTACGACGGCCGTGCTGCCGATGACGTCGCCCACGCCCAAACGGGGCGGAAGTTGCGCACCTTCCGTGGCCAAGGCGCAGGGCGCAAGGAAAAGCAGTGTGGAACAGGCGAGCGGTCGGAGCATGGTTGCCTCCTGGGTCTGCAATCGGGAGCGCCTCGCGGAGGCGCAGCGCGATCCGGCGCACGCTGCGTCGAATCAAGCGGTAGTGTGCCGCGCCGCGTCCGGGGAGTCATGAACCGCCAATGAGCGGACAGCGAAGAAGCGATTCAGATCGTGCCAGCGCCGGGTATCGACGAGGAGCTCTGCGGGCGAGCCCACGCTCAAGCGGCTGCTGGAGCTGATGCCCGGTTTCGAGATCGTGCATTGCCCGCCGGATGACGTGCTGCTTCGGAACACGGCGTTGGTGTGATGACCCGGGGCAATTCGGGCAGGTTTCGCGGGTTCGCGTGACTGGGCCTATCGTCTCGCTCCATGATCGTTGCATCAGCGCCATTGGCGATCGTGTGGCACCGCACCGACCTGCGTCTGGTGGACAATGCGGCGGTGACCGGGGCGGCGCACGCTGCCGGCGGCCGGATCGTGGGCGTGTGCGTGCTGCCGGCGGACCCGTACGGGGACGTGACCCTCTCGCGGCGACGCGGGGTGGATCCGTCGTCCCGCGCGGCAGCGCTCGGTGCACCCCCGGGAGTGGCGCGTTCGAGCCCGCGGCGGGTCGCGCATCTCCTGCAGGCAGTGGACGAGCTCTGCAGCGAGTGGGAGGCGGCCGGCTCGACGCTGTTCGTGGTGCAGGGAGACCCGGGCGAATGCGTGCCGGCCCTTGCCGCTGCACTCGGCGTGCGCGAGGTGCACACCGCGCCGTGCCCGGCGTTCGACGAGCGGCGCGAGGATGCGGCGGTCGAGCGCGGGCTCGCAGCGCACGGCATGCGGCTCGTGGTGCACGACGAGACCACGATGCTCGCCGCGGAAGACCTGCCCTTCGCGATCGACGAGCTGCCGGACGTGTTCTCGAGCTTCCGGCGTGCGGTCGAGCAATCGTGCCGGGTACGGCCGCCGGCTGCGGTGCCGGCGCTCGCCCGGGTGCCGGAGGAACTCCGTGCCCGTGCATCCGCGCTGGCCGATGCGGCCATGGCGGCACCCGGCATGGCGGAGGCGATGAAGGCGTCGGACGTGGCCGATCCGCGCGCATCGTTCGTGCCGCATGGCGGGCGTTCGCACGGCCTGGCGCGCATCCGCCGCTGGTTCTGGGAGACCGACTGCATCGCGCAGTACAAGGAGACGCGTGATGGGCTCGTGGGCGCGGACTTCGCCTCGCGACTCTCGCCCTGGCTGGCGCTCGGCACGATCTCGGCACGGGAGGTGGCGGCGGAGATCCGCCGCTACGAGGGCGAGCGGGTCTCCAACGATTCCACCTACTGGCTCTTCTTCGAGCTGCTGTGGCGCGACTACTTCCATTTCTGGGTCCGCCGATGGCAGGGCCGGGCGTTCAAGGCCACGGGCGTGCTTGGCCGTACCCCGTGCGGCAGGCAGGATCCCGAGGCGTTCCGGCGCTGGTGCGAGGGGACGACGGGCGAGCCGTTCATCGACGCGAGCATGCGTGAGCTGCGCGTGACCGGTCAGCTCTCCAACCGCGCAAGGCAGAACGTGGCGAGCTGGCTTGCCCGCACCGAGGGCATCGACTGGCGTTGGGGCGCTGCCTGGTTCGAGAGCCAGCTCATCGACTTCGACGTGGGCCCCAACTGGGGAAACTGGCAGTACGTGGCAGGCGTCGGCAACGATCCGCGCAACCGCACGTTCAATGTCCGCGCCCAGGCGGAGCGTTACGACACGGACGGCGCCTATCGCGCGCTGTGGGGCGCTGGATAGCGGCCCCGGCAATCGACCTCGAGCGGAGGATGCGTGCCCCGGATGCCATTGATTTCTGCAACAATGGTCGGGTGCGCGCCGTGGCCTTTTTCGTCCTGCTCGTTGCCTGCCTCGCGGCATCGTGGGCGGGTTTTTCGGAGCCTGCGCACCCTGCGCACGATTCCTGGTGGCCCAAGCAGCGCGCGCCGCGCGGTTTCGTGACGGTGCGGGTGCGGGGTGTTCCGGCGCCGGTCGCTGCGTCCGCCGCGGTGCCTTCCGTTGCGACTGTCGCTTCGCTCACCGCCGCGCCAGCCCTCACCGTCGACATGCGCGAGGAGATGCTTTCCGCATCGCTTGCCGGGCTTGCGGCGCTCGCGGTGAACCGGGGCGAAGCCGACGAACTGGTGTGGAACGACACCGTGGTGCAGCGGTACGGGGAGTGGAAGGAGCGCACGGTGGCGCGGCTTGGGCTGGAAGACCGCGGCACTTTCACGCCGTGGGAACTCCTGGAGCGCGGCATGCGCGCAGGATGGGTGCGCGGCTACGTGGCATATGCGCGTGATGCAAGCGGGCGCAAGGCGTACACGTCGAAGACCGCATCGACCGATGAATCGGTGAACGTTGCGACCGGGCTGGCGGGGATCCATCGCGCGGTGCTGATCGAGGAATCGTTTATCCCGCGTGCCGAAGCGCTTGGCCTGCGCATGCTGGCGGACGGGCGCGTTCCCATGCGGGCCGAGGACGCTGCGCAGCTCTCGCGGCGGGCGATCTCGATCCTCGACCCCGGCGTGCAGCGCAACCGCGACGTGGCCATCTCGCAGCAATGCTGGGTGGGATACGGTGCCGGCGCCGAGGCGTGGCCGATGATCGACCGGCTGGATGACCTGGCACCTGCCTTCGGCTGGGACCAGGGCGACGAGGCGATGAACACGCTGGCGGTCTCGGTGCGCGGGCATTCGAACACCGCGAGCAACTGGGTGCGCAACCAGCCGTTCCTTTCGGCGGGCGCGCTCGAGGCGCGGTTTCCGCCGGTGGTGGGGATGCAGGCCGCGGACGTGGACTTTGCCGACGGCCGCCCGTGCGTGGCGCTCGTCCTGAGCGATGGCGACAACCTGCAGTGGCTCTGCGGCGCGTTCTGGGGGCCGGGAGCATCGCACCACATGCCGGTCACGCCGCCGCCGGGCACGCCGCCCGTGAAGCCCGCCGCGTACTGGGATCACCCGCGGCACGGGAGCTTTCCCGTGGGATTCGGCGCGTGCCTCTCGCTGCTCTCGCAGGCGGCACCGTGCGTGCTGGAGCGGATCGGCGAGACGCAGCCCGTGGGCACCGCGCTCATTGAGCAGTTTGCCGGCTACTGGTATCCGGATCGCTTTGCCGAGGACACCGGCCGGCGCGAGGAGCTGTTCCGCGAGTTCATGCGGCGGCTCGATGCGCAGAACCATCGCACCGGTGCGGTGATGGCGGGAATGCTGATGCTGCACTCGGACACGCCGGGCGC
>CAMBSR010000102.1 GCA_945870475.1 Phycisphaera mikurensis NBRC 102666 | reverse complement strand
GCGAGCTGTCGCTGCCCGTCGTCGAAGCCGACGGAGTCCAGGATGGCATCGAAGTCCTTGCTCGAGAGCACCGGGTTGCTGTTCATGCCGCCGCCGATGACGAACTGTGCCCGTGCCGAGGACGGCAGCGATCCACAGGCAATGATCAGGGCGGCAACGATGGCACGGATGGTGTTCGTGGTGTTCATGTTGTTCTTCCGGAGCGCGGATGATCCCATCAATCCAGCGTGTTCGCCTTGAGGTATGCCCGCATCTCCACGTTCCAGCGGAGCATCGCGGAAACGGCCATGGTGTCGTGCGTCTCCTCCGGCACCAGCTCGATGTACCCCGGACCCTGCGGCAGCATCTGGCCCTTGGCCTCCATGGCCGCGGACGCCTCGGCCACCGCGTCCTTGAGTCCCTGCACGCCGCGGTCCAGGAAGAAGCTGTCGCGAGCTCCGCAGAGGAGGCGCACCTTCTCGCGCAGCACCGGCACGTGGCGCATCGGGTCCGCGCGCACGCGGGCGGCGATGTCGTAGCGCGACCACGCGTTGCGCACCACGCCCTTGTCGATGGTGCCGGTGAGCGAATCGAACATCGGCCGCGGCAACCGCGTGGAAGGATCGACGGCGCTCCACATGGCGCTCCATGCGTCCCACTGCTCGCCGCTGTCGCGCGCCGGTCCCAGCACGCGCTCCATCGCGGCTTCGTCGCGCACCGTCATGCGCACCTTGTCGAACTGCTTCACGAGCGGCACCCGGTACGACGGCCGCTCCTTGCCTTCGGCATCGCAGAAGACGCTCGCGTCCGCGTACAGGTCTCCCGCCTGGAAGCGGCTGAAGTCCACCGGGTCGGGCGAGCTGCTGAAGCATGCACCGAAGACCTCGGGGTACGCCAGCTGCAGCCACAGCGAGCTCCACCCGCCGCTCGAGTGGCCGGTCACGATCCGCGCTTCCGCACGCGGGATGAGCCGGAACTGCCGCTCGAGCGCGGGGATGAACTCCTCCACCAGCGCCGTGCCCCACGGACCGTTCGCCGCGCTGTCCACGAATCCGTGGTGCCCAAGCGGCGTTTCCGGGTCAAGCACGATCCACACCGCCTGCGGCAGGACCGTGCTGCTGCCGGGCGTGGCCAGCCGCCGCGCGATGGCCTCGGCGTCCGTGTAGCGACCGCCGAAACCCGGCACCACGTAGATGGCGGGGAACATCCGGCGGCGGAAGTTCGGGTCGTCCCACCCATCGGGAAGCGCGACGCCTGCCCGCATGACCACGTCGCGCCCCGCCGCGCGGCTGAGCGTCGCGCTCTTCATCTCGAACCACCGCAGGTTCGGCGCCTGCGGCCGCGCCGGGGCCTGCAGCCTCACCGTCAGCGGAATCTCCACGCGATCCACCTTCCCGCGCGCGAACGTCAGGATCATCAGCTCGCTTGCCAGGTTGCCGGGCGACGCATGCCCGCGCTCCGAGTGGTTGCGCACGAACACCGCCTGCGCGCGATAGGTTCCTTCGAGCGAGCCGATCGGTCCCGGGAACCCGATGGCGTCCGCACCGATCGTCACCGCGACGCCCGGCTTCAGTTCCTGCACCGGCACCGAGTACATCGGCTGCGGGTCGTCGAAGAACGGCGCGTCCATGGGCAGCGCGTCTGCCGCGGGCGAATTCTCCGCAAGCAGGAGGAGCAGCATTCGCCCCGACCGAGGGTCGTCGCCCAGGAGGCCGGCGGACGCCTCCGGCAGCGTGATGCGAACGGTGTCCTGGAGTGGCGGCGTGCTGGCAGCGGTCGTCGGTGGCGGAGAGCCGCCCGCCGGGGCGGTGGCCGGACGCGTCGGCTGCTGGGCGGATGCCGGTGCCACGCTCATCAGCGCGAACGCCACGGTCGCCACGATCCGCAAGGTGCCGGGCAGGTGCATGGTGGCATCGTAGAATCCCGCGGATGCCCGGCCCCTGCACCGTTCTCCGTTCCTGGACCGCCATGACCCTGGCGGCGCTTGCCGCGTGGGGCGCCGGCTGCTCCGGGAACAGTTCCGTCGAGCGCAGCCTCGACCGGACGCACGCCAGCATCTCCGCCAGCTTCGACGGCGCGGTCACCGAGGAACGCAACTACGTCCTCCCGGTGGACGGCATCGTCGACCTCGACCTGCAGACCTTCGGCGGCGACGTGGTGATCCGCTCCGGCCAGGACACCAAGGGCGAGGCGCGCATGATGGTCACCGTGGTGGCACGCCACGGCAGCGACCGCAAGGAAGAGGCGACGGCATCGCTCACGGACATCTCCGTGAAGGCCGAGATCCGCCGCGGCGGCGACGTCCCCACGCTCGTCATGCGCTGCGAGACCTCGCACGACGAGGCGTGGCTGCACCGCACCAACATCGACATCGAGGTCCCCGAGCTGCGCCGCGTCAAGGTGCGCACGCGCTCCGGCAAGGTGCACGTCTTCGAGAACCGCGGCGCCTGCTCGGTGGAGACCACCGACGGCGAGATCCACGTGTTCACGCCCTGGGCCATCAGCGAGGACATCACGCTCGTGAACCGCGGCGCGGAGATCGTCTTCCGCGCCTTCAACGGCACCTGCGGCACCTTCGACGTGGACTGCGTGAACGGCCGAGTCCTCACGCGCATCGAGGCCGGCGACTGGCGCATCATCGACCGCCGCAACGACCAGGACACGCTGCATGCCCGCCTCGGCACCTGCTCCAACCGGATCATGATGCGCAACGTGGACGCTCCCGTGGTGATCAGCATCGTGAAGGACCCGATGGAGTACGGGTCGATCTTCAGTTCGCCCTGACGCCCGCTCCCGCAGCGCGCCGCACCCTGTCCAACGGACCACTCATGGCATTCATCAACGACCACTACCTCAAGCTGGCCGCCGGCTACCTGTTCCCCGAGATCGCCCGTCGCGTCACTGCATTCGCCGACGCGAATCCTTCGCTCAAGGGCCGCATCATCCGCTGCGGCATCGGCGACGTGACCGAGCCATTGCCCCCGGCCGCCATCGCCGCCATGCATGCGGGCGTCGATGAGCTCGCCTCGCGCGAGACCTTCCGCGGCTACGGCCCCGCCACCGGCTACGACTTCGTTCGCGAGGCCATCGCCCAGGGCGACTTCCGCGAGCGCGGCATCGCCATCGAGGCCGACGAGATCTTCCTCTCCGACGGCAGCAAGCCGGACGCCAGCGCATTCATCGAGATCCTTGCCGCTGGCTCGCCCGCCGAGGGCGGCAACCGCATCGCCGTGTGCGACCCCGTCTATCCGGTGTACGTCGACAACAACGTGATGGCCGGCAACACCGGCGCCGCGCTCGCGGGCGGCGGATACGAGGGGCTCGTCTATCTCCCCGGAACGCCGGAGAATGGTTTCGTGCCCGAGCCGCCTGCGCAGCCCGTGGACGTTGCCTACCTCTGCTACCCGAACAACCCCACCGGCGCGGTGATCACGCGCGCGCAGCTCACGCGCTGGGTGGAGTGGGCGCTCGCCAACGATGCGCTCATCTGCTACGACGCCGCATACGAGGCCTACGTGCGCGACCCGTCGCTGCCGCGGTCCATCTACGAGATCCCGGGCGCCGACCGTTGCGCCGTGGAGTTCCGCAGCTTCTCGAAGAACGGCGGCTTCACCGGCGTCCGTGCCGGCTACACGGTGGTTCCCAAGGCCGTGGAAGGCCGCACCAGCTCCGGCGAGCGCGTGCCGCTCCACCGCCTCTGGATGCGCCGCTGGGCCACGTGCTCCAACGGCGTCAGCTGGCCGGTGCAGCGCGCCGTGGCCGCGCTGTATTCCCCCGAAGGCCGCGCCCAGATGGCCGAACTCATCAACTTCTACATGGAGAACGCCGCCATCCTCCGCCAGGCGTGCGCCGCGCAGGGCCTCCGCGTCTGGGGCGGCGAGCACGCCCCCTACGTCTGGGTGGCCTGCCCGGAGGGCCTCGGCAGCTGGGAAACCTTCGACACGCTGCTCACCCGCGCGCAGCTGGTGGTCACCCCCGGCGCCGGCTTCGGCCGCCATGGCGAGGGCTTCTTCCGCATCAGCGCCTTCAACTCCCGCGCCAACGTCATCGAAGCAGGAAAGCGCCTGTCCACCCTGTCAGCTGTTCTTGCCTGACACTCAAGCCGCAACCACCACCAGCGGCGGTGAGGCCATTGCCGAACCGACGCCATTGGCCCAAAGCGCACCCGGCCCAAAGCGCGCCTGGCCCCCGCAGCCGAAAGAGGCACTCGCACAAAGCGAGTTGTTTTTGCGCAGCAAAAACCTGTCTGAGCGACTGCGAGTGCCTCTGCAGGCGAAGGGCGCCAGTACGAGTGCCGCCTCAGGCAGCGAACGCCACCCCGAGCGCCCGCCTTACTTCTTCCAGCCCGAGCTCGGCGCCCGCTGCGGCAGCGAAGGATCGCGCGGCTGGGCCGCCGCCTCGCGCGGACCGCGGTAGCCGCGGCACACGATGAACATCTCCACGCTCTCCGCGCGGCTCGCCTTCGGCTTGAACCCGCGTGCCTCGTCGAACATGCCAGCGGCGCGCTGGAGCAGGGCGGGGTAGTCCGCGCCCTCGTAGACCTTCATCGTGGCATGGCCGCCGGTGCGCAGGAGGAACGGCAGTCGGTCGAGCATCGCATGGCACAGCTGCACGCTGCGCGCGCTGTCGGACATCGGCACGCCGCTCGTGTCGGGGCCCATGTCGCTGATCACGGTGTCGAAGAGCTTGCCTTCCATCTTCGGCGGCAGCGTCTCGCGCGTGAGCTCGTTGATGTCGCCACGCAGGACGACCACGTTCCCGGCCAGGCCGCGCTTCTCGATGGGCTTCAGGTCGATGCCCACCACCAGCCCGTGGTCGCCCACGCGGCGCGAGGCAACCTGCGTCCAGCTCCCGGGGCAGGCGCCCAGGTCAAGGACACGCGTGCCCGGTCGCAGGATGTGGAACCGCTCGTCGATCTCGGTGAGCTTGTACGCACTGCGTGCGCGATAGCCCTCTTCCTTGGCCAGCTTGAAGAAATGGTCCTGGACTTCCTTCAATCTGCGGCGCTCACGGCTTCCTCAGCCGGCGCACCTCGGCCGGCGGGAAGTTGGCGAGCACCACGCGGCGGGTGCCCGAGTGCGCCAGGTGCAGTTCGTCCTCGAGCCGGGCGATGGCGCGCAGGTTGTCGCGGCCGGGTCCGTCGAGGACGGTGCTCTTCATTGCCTTGGCGCCGAGGTAGCAGAAGTAGGAGAGTTCGCCGCCCGGACGCAGGAGGTCGAGCAGGCGCAGCATGATGGTTTCCACCAGCTCATGCTCGAAGTTGTTGAACGGCAGCCCGCAGACCACGCAGTCGTAGGAGCCCGCCTCGAGCGGCACGTCCTGGATGGCGGCGTTGTGCAGCGTGACCTGTCCCGGTCGACCCTTCGCCTTCCACGGGCCGATCACCTTGGCCTCGAGGTCGGTGCAGAACTCGGTGCTGAGCTCGACGATGTCCAGGACGTCCCCGTCGCGCAGCGACTTGAGGATCTCCTTGGTCACCGGCCCGGTGCCCGGCCCCACCTCCAGGACCCGCTTCGGCGAGGTTGCCGTGATGGCCGATTCCGCCAGCTCCCGCGACAGCATGGGAGAGCTTGGGCAGATCGTCCCCACGGTCTTCATGTTGCGGAAAGCGATGGAGAGGAACTGGATCATGCGTGAAAGATGCAGGATATCAGGGATTCACGGCGCTTCCGCGCCATGGTCGGGCCCGTATCCAGGTCCGTATCCCAACGCCGTGGCGCCCGCTCACAGGCCCGGATCACAGCGTGGGAGCGAATTTCTCGGCACCTGTCAGTCCTTCGCAGAACCCCGCAAACACCTGCGGAATCTGCTCCAGGTCGCGCAGGTGTCCCATCTCGACCGTGGTGTGCATGTACCGGATCGGGAAGCTCACCAGCCCCGACGGGATGCCGCCGCCGGCCAGGAAGATCGAGTCGGTGTCGGTGCCGCTCGAGCCCGGGGTCGCGCCGCGCTGCATCGGGATCGACAGCCGTTCCGCCGTCGCCATGAGGCGCGCCACCACCTCGGGCTGCATCGCGCCGCCCACGGCAACCTTGGGTCCCGCACCCATCTTGAAGTGCCCGTGCTGCGCATGCGTGATGCCCGGGCTGTCGGTGGCGTGGCCGACGTCGGTCACCAGTGCCACGTCCGGGTGCAGGCTCGTCGCGATCATCTGCGCACCGTGGAGGCCCACTTCCTCCTGCACGGTGCTGACCGCCACCACGCGCACCTTGCGCTCCTTCTGCTCCGCGCAGATCCGCAGCGTCTCCGCGGCTACCCAGGTGCCGATGCGGTTGTCGAGCGCACGTGCCACGATCAGCTCGTCCGAGAGCATCATGCTGCTCTCGAGGAACGTGCCCGGATCGCCGATGTTGAGCCTGGCGCGTGCGGTGGCCTCGTCCTTGGCGCCGATGTCGATGAAGAGCTCGTGCAGCTTGCGCACCTTGGGATCGCCGCTGCGGTCCTGCAGGTGGATGGCGGTGGCGCCGATCAGGCCGAGCACCGGCGCGTCCACGCCGGGGACGCTCGAGCGGAACTGCAGGCGCTTGCCCACGATGGAGCCGGCGTCGATGCCGCCGATCGATCGACAGTACACGAAGCCGTTGGAATCGATGTGGTTGACCATCAGGCCGATCTCGTCGGCATGGCCGCAGACCGCCACCGTGAACGGCGTGGCGCCGCCGGCGGGGGCAGAGGTGGGCGCGAGCTCGGCGAAGCAGTTGCCGTAGGAATCGTTCCAGGTCCGCGTGGCGCCGTTGGCGCGGACGTACTCGAGCCACACGCGCTGGCCATCGCGTTCGTACCCGGACGGGCTGGGGGTGTCGAGGAGCTTGCGGAGGAACTGGAGTGATTCAATGCGCATCGGCGGGATGGTACGCGTACGTACCGTCCCGCCGATGCGAGGAGACTCCTGTTGGTTGCCCGGTCACCCGCCCGCGCTCAGCTTGCTGCGCGCTTGGCCTCGGACTCGGTGAAGAATGCGCTGAAGTCGGCGCCCGTCTTCGGCCTGGCCTTCGGCTTGCCGTTGCTGCCTTCCATGGACGGTGCCGCGGACAGCTGGAAACTGTTGGTCGATTGCGCCTGCGGCCGGGCCACCGGGGCGGCTGGCCGCTGCATCGGCGTCGGCGTCAGCGGCCGCGGGCCGACGCGCTTGTCGCGCGCGTCGTTCACGCCACGCTCGAGGAGCTTGAGGTGGGCCCGCAGTGCGTTGATGGAAGGCAGGGGCTTGGGGAGCGAGTCACTCATGGTCATGCTGTCCCTCTCTGGGTCCACATGCGCGTCCTACGCGCGCGGGGGCCCACAGGTTCACCGCCACAGGCGGCACGGTCGTTGACTGGGCGCACACAACGGCACCCGAAAGTCCAGCCCCGCGAGGGGCATCAACGTCCGACACCCTGAACCTCGAATCCCGGGAAGGCGGATGCAAGTTCCCGGGCGCAGAATTTCGGTGGGAACCGCCAAATCCGTGCAAGGGGGCAACTTGCGTAATTCGGCCGCTGCCCGTGAACTACGTCTTTCCCGCCGCCAGAAGCGCCGGGAAGCCCCAGGAGATGCCCGTGAAGACCCCCGCCGCCATCGTTTCCAGCCTTGCGCTGGCCGTCCCCGCCCTGAGCGCCCTCGCCGGCACGGTGGACCTTCCCCGATACCCGGC
>CAMBSR010000101.1 GCA_945870475.1 Phycisphaera mikurensis NBRC 102666 | reverse complement strand
TCGGCAACTTCGTTGCCGGCAAGATCTGGCTGAAGCTCTCCACCGGCGATTCGATCATCAAGACGATCAACTCGCCTCAGGCCTTCGTCGGCTTCTGGGTCGCTGATCCGAACCAGGTGATCACCAGCATCCGCGTGCAGCCCCTGGGCGCCAGCGCCGCCAGCTTCTTCGTCAACGCCGACACCATGTACATGGGCACCGTCCCCGCCCCGGGCGCCATCGCGCTCCTCGGCGCGGTCGGCCTGGTCGGCTCGCGTCGTCGCCGCGACTGAGCCTGCGCGGATTTCACAAGCCCCTTTTCCAGCGCGCGTCCCATGCGTGGGGCGCGCGCTGTGTTTTCCCGATGTGCCAGCGAGCTGCGGGTGCGTCGGCGGGCTGGCGCCGTTGGGGGGGAAGAAGTCGCTCCGTACACTTCCTCGCGTGCTCCCCGACCTGCAATACGCCGCGATCCGCTTCGAGAACTTCGTTTCCGAGATCCTCCTTCCCGCCGCGTTCCCGGAGCGGGCGCCGCTGTCGGTGACGGTCTGGCAGACGCCGGACCGGGTGACGCCGGACGAGGCATTCGGGCAGGCGTATGCGCCTGTGGAGATGGGCTGGCGCTGGGGGCCGGTGTGGAGCACGGCGTGGTTTCGGCTGGTGGGATCGATGCCGGCCGCGATGGCGGGGAAGCGCGTGGCGCTGCGGTTCTCCTCCGGCACCGAGGCGCTCCTCTGGAAGGACGGCGTGCCGTTCCAGGGGTTCGATCCGTACCGCAACCTGGCGTTCCTCTGGGAGCGCGCGCCTTCGCAGGCGGAGGGCGCGGTGAAGCTCGATCTCCTGATCGAAGCCGCGTGCAACCTGCCGCTCGGCGTCAGCACGTTCTGGTGGGAGGCCGAGGAGCACCACGCGCGCTGGCGCGAGGCGAACCCGGGCCGCCTGGAGATGGCGGAGCTGGTGACGGTGGACGAATCCGTGTGGCGTTTTGCGCAGGGCTTCGACACGGCACGCAAGCTCCTCGGGACGCTTGCCGAGAGCGATGCGCGCGCGCATGAATTGGACCGCGGGCTCCGCGCGCTGATGGCGCGCATTCCCGTGCGCGGCACGCCTGCTGCCATGCATGCGGCGTGCACGTCGCTCTTTCCGGAGCTGGCCGCGCTCCTCATGGGCCGCGGCGCGACCACGCCGGTGGTGTGCGACGCGGTGGGCCACGCGCACATCGATACCGCGTGGCTCTGGCCGATTGCCGAGACCAAGCGCAAGTGCACGCGCACGTTCGCCAACGTGCTGCGACTGCAGGAGCGGTTCCCGCACTTCCACTTCCTCTGCAGCCAGGCGCAGCAGTACGCGTGGGTGGAGGAGCGTTCGCCGGAACTCTTCGCGGAGATCGCCGAGCGCGTGGCCGAGGGCCGCTGGGAAGCGGCGGGCGCCATGTGGATCGAGCCGGACGCCACGTGCCCGTCGGGCGAGAGCTTCATCCGGCAGATCCTGCACGGATGCGCGTACTGGGACTCGCGCTTCGGCGCGGCGGCACCGCAGCGGTTCCTCTACCTGCCGGACACGTTCGGGTTCCCCGCCAGCCTGCCGCAGATCATGGCGCAGGCGGGGATCGACACCTTCATCACCAACAAGATGAGCTGGTGCGAGAGCAACAGGTTCCCGAACGTCACGTTCCGGTGGCGCGGTCTCGACGGCACGGAGATCCTGACGCACCTGACGCCCGGGCACAACTACAACAGCGCCATCGAGCCGAAGGAGTTCCACTACGGCGTGAAGAACCTGGTGGAGCAGGACGGGGCGCGCATCCCGATGTACCTGCAGCCGTACGGGTTCGGCGACGGCGGCGGCGGGCCCACCGCGGAGCAGATCGAGCGCGCCAACATCGGCGCACGGTGCGAGGGGCTGCCGCGCGTGGAGCAGAAGAGCGTGCATGCCTTCTGCGAGGACCTGCACCAGGCGCACCGCGCGCTGCGGCAGAACGGCCAGGACATCAAGGTGTGGGACGGCGAGCTCTACCTGGAGCTCCACCGCGGCACCTACACCAGCCAGGCGTGGATCAAGGAGGCGAACCGCCGCGCCGAGTGCATGCTGCGGCTGGGCGAGGCGCTTGCCTGCGCGCGCGCCGGCGTGACGCGCGATGCGGCGGTGGCCGAGGAGGTGCGCGCATCGCTCGACGGCACGTGGAAGAACGTGCTCCTGAACCAGTTCCACGACATCCTGCCGGGAAGCAGCATCAAGGCCGTGTACGACGATGCTCGTGAGCAGATGGACGAGGTGCGCCGCGATGCCACGCGCACCATCCAGCGCGGCATGGCGTGGGTGGCGGAGGCGGTAGGCGGCGCGCGCGAAGCGGCGCGCGGCGCGGAGAGGCTGGTGGTGTTCAACCCGGCATCGACGGCGCAGACGGCGACGCTTGCCACCGAGGATGGCGAGGTGCTGGCGGCGCAGGTACCGGCGTTGGGCATTCGCGTGATCGATCCGGCGAACGCCGCGCAGCCCGACGCGCGCGAGGCCGTGCACGTGGACGGCGAACGCACGCTGCGCAACGCGTTCCTTGCGGTGACGGTGGACGACGCCGGGCGCATCGGCGAACTGCGCCGCATGGATGACGGGCGCGTGGCCAATGCGGTGGACGAGCACGGCAACGCGCTCCCGATGAACCAGCTGGTGATCTACGAGGATCGCCCGCGCCGGTGGGAGGCGTGGGACACCGACCGCGATTACCAGGAACAGTCGATGCGCATCATGAGCGCGGCGCCGCGGATCGTGGTGACGAAGCGCGGTGCGGCGTGCGCGGAGATCACCGTGGAGCGGCCCATCGGCCACGCAAGCCGGATGGTGCAGCGCTACCGCGTGACGGCCGGGTGCCCGCGCGTCGACATCGTGACCGACGTGGAGTGGCACGAGGAGCAGAAGCTCCTGCGCGCCCTGTTCCCGTGCAACGTGCGCGCGCGGCGCGCGACGTTCGGGATCCAGTTCGGGCACATCGAGCGTGCGACGCACGACAACACCAGCTGGGAGCGCGCGCAGTTCGAGGTGCCGGGGCACAACTGGATGGACCTTTCCGAGCCGGGCCTGGGCGTGGCGGTGCTGGATGACGGCAAGTTCGGCCGCAGCGCCAAGCACGGGGTGCTGGGGCTGAGCCTCCTGAAGGCGCCGAGCTTCCCGGATCCGACCGCCGACCGCGGGCACCACCGGTTCACGTACTCGGTGATGGCGCATCACGGATGCTGGCGCGCGGCCGGCGTGGATGCGCAGGCCGAGCAGCTGAACAACCCGCTGGTGGGTGCGATGGTGCGTGGCACGGGCGCGGGTGCGCTGGCTGATGGCTGGCAGGCCGCCGACGTGCGCTGCGCGGGTGCCGCGCACATGGAGATCGCGGCATTGAAGCCCGCAGAAACCGCGGGCGCGGTGGCGCTTCGCCTGGTGGAGGTCCGGGGCGGGGCAGGCGAGGTGCGCGTGCGTTGGGGCTTCCCGGTGGGCGTCGTCCACGCTGCCGACCTCTTCGAGCAGCCCACGGAGATCGCCGGATTCGGGCATGATGCGGCCTCGGGCACCACCACGTTCACGGTGCGGCCGTTCCAGATCGTCACGCTGCGGGCAGAGCTTGCAGGCGGAGTAGCCGGATGATGCATGCGTTCGACTGGGTGATTGTGGCCGGGTTCCTGGTTGCGCTTGCCCTCTCGGCGTGGAGCATGCGCCGCCACGCCAACAGCGTGAGCGGGTTCCTGAGCGCCAACCGCCTGGCGGGGCGCTACCTGCTGACCGTCTCCTACAACATGGCGCAGGTGGGCGTCATCACGCTGGTGTGGTACTTCCAGCTTGGCTACGACGTGGGCTTCACGCAGTACTGGTGGGGATACGTGGAGGGTCCGTCGCTCATCCTGCTCGCGGTGACCGGCTGGGTGATCTACCGCTTCCGCGAGACCCGGGCGATGACGCTCGCGCAGTTCTTCGAGATTCGCTACTCGAAGCGCTTCCGCGTCTTCAGCGGCATCGTGGCGTTCGTGTCGGGCATCCTCAACTACGCCATCTTCCCGGGCGTGACGGCGCGGTTCTTCATCGCGATGCTCGGGCTGCCGGACCAGTTCGCGTTCATGGGTGCGGCGGTGCCCACGTTCCCGGCGATGATGGTGGCGCTCCTCTCCTTCGCCGTCTTCATGGTGTTCGCGGGCGGCATGCTGGCGGTGCTGGTGACCGACTTCTTCCAGGGCGTCTTCTGCTTCTGCACCTTCGTGGCGGTGTGCTACTGGGTGCTCCTGCGCTTCCCGTGGCCTGAACTCCACGAGACGATGGCCATGCTGCCTGCGGGCAAGAGCATGCTGAACCCGCTGGGACTGCAGGACGAGCAGAACTTCAACGTGGCGTACTGGCTCATCAGCGCGTTCACGCTGTTCTATGCGTGCCGCGCCTGGCAGGGCGACCAGGGCTACAACAGCGCCGCGCGCGATGCGCACGAGGCGCGGATGGGCCAGCTCCTCAACGGCTGGCGATACCGCACGCTGATGCTGGTGACGGTCCTCATTCCGCTCGCGGTGCGTGCCTTCCTCACGCACCCGGAGCATGCCGCCGCGGCGGCGCCGCTCAAGGAGCTGATCGCCTCGCAGCCCACCGAGGCGCTCCAGGCGGAGATGCGCGTGCCGCTGGCCCTGGGCGTGATGCTTCCCACCGGGCTTCTTGGCCTCGTGGTGGCCGCCATGCTCGGCGCCGCCATCAGCACCGACGAGGCGTACCTCCATTCGTGGGCCAGCATCTTCGTGCAGGACGTGGTGCTTCCCTTCCGCAAGAAGCCGATGTCGCCGCGCGGGCAGCTCCTTCTCCTGAAGGCGTCCGTGCTCGGCGTGGCGATCTTCGCGTTCTTCTTCAGCCTGTACTGGAAGCCAGGCATCTACATCGCGATGTTCGCCGCCATGAGCGCGAGCATCTTCGTGGCGGGCGGCGGTGCGGCGATCATCGGCGGCCTGTACACGCGCTGGGGCACCACGCGCGGCGCGTGGGCGGCCATGCTCACCGGCATGACGCTTTGCGTGATCGGCGTGGTGGTGACGAACATTCCGCAGGCGTGGGTCGACGGCATGGTGGCGGGCGACGCGGGCGCGGCGATGGCTGCCTTCGGCGGGTTCTCCGCCTGGGTGCGCACGAACCTCACCGGGCAGGTGATCTCGTTCATCGCCATGATGGCTTCGTGCGCCGCGTACGTGGTGGGCAGCCTGGCGACCGGCGTGCAGCGCTTCGAGCTTGACCGGCTGCTCCACCGCGGCAAGTGGCGCGTGGAGGGCGATGCCGCGCTCGACGAGGCGCCGCAGGGCTTCTGGGCGAAGATCGGCTTCGACAGCCAGTACAAGGGGTGGGACAAGTTCGTGGCGTGGATCACGCTCATCTGGCCGCTCTTCTTCACGCTCCTCTTCTGCGTCGGCACGCCGTGGCTCCTGTGGCGCCGCGCGCAGGGCAACGAGGTGACCGACGCACAGTGGTCGGCGTGGTGGCAGGCGTGGTCGTGGTTCATCCTGGCGTCGAGCACCGTGGTGATGGTGTGGTTCACCGTGGGCGGCATCCGCGACTACCTGCGCCTGCGCCGTGACCTGCGCAACTTCCGGGCCGACGCCGCCGACGACGGCACGGTGCGGTAGCGTCCGCGCCACGATGCTTCGCCTGCCGCCCAACCCCGATGCATGGACCGTCGAGTGCACTGCGTGTGCGCACGCGGCGATGCCGGCTGGGATGGTGGGCAGGCGTTTCGCCGCGGAGGTGCCGGGGTGCGTGCACCTGGACCTGGTTCGCGCGGGCGTGATCCCGCCGGTGGACCAGGGCGACGGCGAGGCCCGCCAGGAATGGGTGGGCCACGCGGACTGGACGTGGCGCGCGCAGCTCGAGGTGGGCGCGGAAGCGCTCGCCGAGGAGCGCGTGGAGCTGGTGTTCGAGTGCATCGACACCATCGCGAGTGTCAGGGTGAACGGCGTGCACGTGGGCGATGCGGCCAGCCAGTTCATGCCGCATCGCTTTGACGTGCGCAACGCCGTGCGCGCCGGGATGAACGAGGTGGAGGTGGCGATCCGCGCGCCCGTGCCGTACGTGCTGGCCGAGGAGGTGCGCCTCGGTGCGAGGCCCGTGAACGGCGACTGGACGCCGTACCCCTTCATCCGCAAGAGCGCGTGCAATTTCGGCTGGGACTGGGGACCGCGCGTTCCCACGTCGGGCCTGCCCGGCGAGGTGCGGCTCGAGTGCTGGAGCGGCGCGCGCCTGGCGGAGGTGCGGCCGCTGGTGACGGCGTGCGACGGGCAGCGTGCGCGCGTGGAGGTGCATGTGCGCGTGGAGTGGTCGAATGTGGCCGCGCCGCCGGCAGGCCTGCAGGCGCGGTGCGAGCTGCGCATGCCGCCGCGCGAGGCGAACGCGGAACCCGATCACCGCAAGAAGGGCGAGAAGCGTCCGTCGAAGGTGGTGGAGTTCGGGCTGCTCGGCGCCGACGGCACGGCCGTAGTGGTGATCGAGGTGGAGCGCCCCGATCGCTGGTGGCCGCGCGGCATCGGTCGCCAGCCGCTGCACACGCTGCACGTGGAGCTGGCGGATGCCGCCGGTGCGCCGGTGGCGCGCGGCGAGGCCAAGCAGCGCGTGGTACGTCGCCTGGGGATGCGCACGTGCGAGCTCGACGTGACGCCCGACGAACATGGCACGCGGTTTGCGTTCAAGGTGAACGGCGTGCAGGTGCCGGTGACGGGCGCGAACTGGATCCCGGCATCGCTCTTCCCATGCGAAGCGCGCGATACGACGGCGATCGACCGGCTCATCGACCTGGCGGCGGGCGCCAACCTCAACATGCTGCGCGTCTGGGGTGGCGGCATCTACGAGCACGATCGCTTCTACGAACGGTGCGACGAAGTGGGCATGCTGGTGTGGCAGGACTTCATGTTCGCCTGTGCCACGTACCCGGAGGACGAGCCGATGCCGGCATTGGTGGAGCGCGAGGCGCGGCACCAGGTGGCGCGGCTCTGCAGCCACCCGAGCATCGTGCTCTGGTGCGGCGGCAACGAGGACGTGCTGGCGTGGCAATCGTGGGGCTTCAAGGAGCGGCTGTCGCCCGGGCAGGGCTGGGGCATCCGCTACTGGAGCGAGATCCTGCCGCGCGTCTGCGCGGAGCTCGACACCACGCGCGCGTACTGGACCGACAGCCCGTGGAGCGGTTCACTGGATCGGCACGCGAATGATCCGGACCATGGCGACCGGCACACGTGGGACCTGAAGCTTGACGCGTACCGCACCATGGTGCCGCGATTCACGAGCGAGTTTGGCCACCAGGGACCGCCGAACATGGAGAGCTTGCGCGAGGCGCTTGGCGAGGAGGCGCTTCGCATCGGCGCGCCGGAACTCGCGGTGCGCCAGCGCGCGTGGGGTGGCGACGAGGCGCAGTACGCGCCGTACCTGGCGGCGGCGTTCCGTCCGGCGCGTGACTTCGGCGAATGGCTCTGGCAGGCGCAGTTGCTGCAGGCGCGCGCCCTGGAGACGCAGATCACCTGGCTGCGCGCGAACCCCGACCGCAACGCCGGCAGCCTGTTCTGGCAGCTGAACGACGTCTGGACCGGGCACAGCTGGAGCGTGGTGGATGCGCGCATGCGCCCGAAGCCCGCGTACCACGCGGTGCGTCGT